>CAMYYQ010000409.1 GCA_947303535.1 uncultured Ruminococcus sp. | reverse complement strand
TTATACCATATGAAGCGAGAAGTCTGTGTCCCGTTGTGAACTTAGGTGACAGCTTCTGCGAAAGTGACAGTGCCATAAGTGAATAGCGGATGTTAATGGTCAGCTGTACGAGTATCATCTCCAGCAGAGTACCGCATGCAGCGATTATGTCGATACCTGCCGCCTGACCTGCCGAGGTAAGGTTAGTAAGGGAAATGACTGATGCTGCAAGAGGTGATATCCCTGAGCGTACAGCTGCTATTCCGAAGCCGAATGATACCGAAAGATAGCCGAGAGCTATTGGTATGCCGTGTGAAATGCCTTTTGTGAAATCTGATCTCAATTTAATCTTCCTTTTCTTAGCTTTTTTAGCAAAGTCTGATCGGCGGAGCAACAGCTGTTTCAGACAAAAATATCTTCATTTGAAACGGGTGCGTCCTCACGCGACAGCCTCCTGACAGTTAAAATGGCAAATATAAGCATCATAATGAAGAATGCATAGAAGAGGAGTATCGAAAAAACATTGCCTACAGAAATACAGAAATCATAGAATCCGTGTATAAGCACCGGAAAGAAAAGAGAACGGCGCAGATGTCTCCTCATGAGCGGACCGTCGGCAGCTGAGTGTGCTTTTTTGGCAAGTGCGTATTGCAGTCCCATAAATACAGCGAACATAGTGTGTCCCGGGATAGCAGTAAGAGCACGAAGAATAGCAACTTTCAAACCGCCTTCAGATACGTATAAAAGATTCTCTGCCGCAGCAAAACCCAGTGAAACGGCAACTGCATAAACTACACCATCGTAGGTATAGTTAAATTCCGGAGACTTCCATGTTACCTTTTTGGTAACGAGTCGCTTGAACCATTCCTCTGTCAGTGCAACAAAGAGGAAGTTCTCTATGAACTTGTATGCGATACTCGATTCATTCAGCGCAAATCCGAATATCGTTGTAAGTATCGCTTCGATAATGCCTGCGGGGATAACGGTGAGGGCACCTAACAGGAACAGCTTAAGGATAAGTCCCGGAGGTTCAGCCTCTATTTTGTCCTGTTTTCTTATGTAAAACAATAGTATCAGAGCAGGAAGTACTGCTGCAGCAACAAGATAATGCATATTATTCTCCTTAATTAAATAGTCACAACTGATATTATAACATTGTGACGAAAAAAAGTCCAGTAAAAATCATATTAAAAGGGGAAATCTCTCATCAGAAAGATCCCCCCGATAATGCAATATAAATCTTCTATAAACTTACTGGCATTACGCTTTTTTGGACTCAGCCTTTGCTGTAAATCTTTCACCGTATACAAGAAAGCGCTTATGTTCGCCTTCGCCGATAAGTCCCGATTCGTCATATGCCTTTACAGCAAATGTGAATTCACGTCCGTTTACTGCGGTAAGCTCAGCCTCTGCCCATACCTTCATACCCTCGGGAGTTGCAGATACATGCTTAACATTGAGCTCTGTACCGACTGTAGTTTCGTCACCTTCAAGATAGTCCGAAACTGCATTGCATGCAGACTTCTCCATAAGTGCGATCATTTCGGGAGTTGCAAAGACTCTCAGGCTTCCGCTTCCGACACTTGATGCAAGGCGCTCATCGGTCGCAATAGTTTTAGCTTTTCCTGTTATGCCTGTATTGATTTCCTTCATATTATTTCTCCTTGGCCTGTTTGCTTGTTACAAGTACCTCTTCAGGTATCGGACATGGTGACATTACATCACCGATAACTCTGTCATAGGTAAGTACGTTAAGTTCCTCATTTTCGGGTATGGTATTATCATAGTCCGTAGAGTAGATCGGCAGAGTCTTCATGAATCCGAGCATTTTCTCGATAAATGCATCATGAGGTGCATCAATGATATTGATTATCACATAAGGCATATAGAAGAACGATATTTTATTCTTCGGAACGCGGGCATAATCTGCATCGTAGTTGCTCCAGAAGAAATACTTCTGCTCGTAAAGAACTCCGCAGTTATCGCCGTTGAGATCAAGCTGGTTATATACACTTGTCTCTCCTCTGAGGGACGGGAAGTGGTCGCCTACGAAGAATACCAGTGTAGGCTCATCAAGAGTCTTCAGCTTGGCGAGGAAATTTGTAAGTCCCTCGTTTGTATGGCGTACCCAGTCAAGATAGTTGCCGAACTCGTCTGTAGGATCAGGTCCCTGATCGTAAGGCTGATGATTCTGCATAGTTGTTGTATGCACATAGAGCGGATCGTCAGTTGTCTCGATGAGATCGAGAAGCTGATTGTATACAGTGCTGTCGTCCACATATGTACCGTAATGCTCAACAGGCACTGTGAAATCGCTTACTCCTGTGATGTCATCATGGAATATCATCTTGTCAAATCCGAATGTATCATATATCCTCTCACGGCTGTAGAATGACGGACGGAAAGGATGTACATAAGCTGTGCTGTAGCCCCATGACTTGTAGTACTGAGCCATTGCAGGCTGTTCACGGTCTGCCAGCTCACGCTGAGGCATATTAGGTGTATTCAGTCCCTTTACAGGAAGTCCGAAA
>CAMYYQ010000408.1 GCA_947303535.1 uncultured Ruminococcus sp. | reverse complement strand
ATAACAATTTCGCAGAGGCTATGAAGCTCCAGACAAAGTACCTTGAAATCTGCAATGACCTGTTCATAGAGGTAAACCCTATCCCCGTAAAGGAAGCTATGAATATGCTTGGCTGGAACGCTGGTCCATGCCGTCTGCCGCTCTGCGAGATGACCGATGAGCACAAGGTAAAGCTCAGAGCTACACTTGCAAAGCACAACCTCATCAAGTAATTAAGAATTAGGAATGCGTAATTCGGAATTGATATCCGCCCGTCAGGGACACATTGATTCCGAATTCCTAATTCCGCATTCCGAATTAAAATAAAGGAGTGTAAAACATGACAAATATTGCTATTTGCGGTGCTAACGGCAAAATGGGCAAGAATATCTACAACTGCGCATCGGAGCGCGAGGACTGCAAGGTCGTTGCAGGTATTGATATCTTTACCAAGGAATACGCAGATTTTCCCATTGTTGAAACACCTGCGCAGCTCCCCGTAAAGCCCGATGTAATAATAGACTTTTCAAATCCCGCTTCACTGGACGGACTTCTTGATTACTGTTTCTCAACAGGCACTCCGTTAGTAATAGGCGCAACAGGCTACAGTGACGAGCAGATCGCAAAGATAAAGGCTGCTGCACAGCAGATACCTGTTTTCTTTACATTCAATATGTCTCTCGGCATAAATCTCCTTGTAGAGCTTGCAAAGAAGGCAGCTGCCGTACTGGGAGATCAGTTCGATATCGAGATAGTTGAAAAGCATCATAATCAGAAGATAGACGCTCCGAGCGGTACTGCTATAATGCTTGCAAATGCTATCAACGAGACACTTGACAATTCAAAGCACTACGTTTACGACCGTCATTCACGCCGTCAGAAGCGCGAGAAGTCCGAGATCGGTATGCACGCTATCCGCGGCGGTACTATCGTTGGCGAGCATGACGTAATATTTGCGGGAAATGACGAAGTTATCACACTTTCTCATTCCGCTGCTTCAAAGACAGTCTTTGCAGCAGGCGCTGTAAATGCGGCTGTATTCCTCAAGGATCAGAAGCCCGGACTTTACGATATGTCAAAACTTGTATAAGACATCTTCCCCTGATATAGCTCCTATGTCAGGGGAGATTTATTTGATGAATAATATATATGGAAATGAAAGGGGAAAGTTATGCTGACACATATAGGTACACAGACTATTGAAACGGAAAGACTTATACTCAGAAAATTTGAGTATTCGGACTGCGAGGCGGTCTTTAAGAACTGGGCTTCTGACGAGAAGGTTCAGATGATGTATTCCGAGCCTACATACTCTACATTAGAGGAGACAAAGGGACTTCTTGAAAAATATATCGGCAATTATTCCCGTGAGGACTATTACCGCTGGGCAGTCATCTACAAGGAAAACGGCGAATGTATCGGACAGATTGCATACTTTCTCGTTGACAGCAAAAATCACTTCGCGGAGATAGAGTACTGTATAGGTGCGCAGTTCCAGCGCAGAGGCTATGCTACAGAGGCTGCCAAAGCAGTTATAGCTTTCGGATTTGACAAGATGAACCTGCATAAAGTCCAGATATGCTGCAAGACTATAAATGCTCCTTCAAGGAAAGTTATTGAAAAATGCGGACTCACATACGAAGGTACTCTCAGGGATTATTTCTTTATGGACGGGCAGTACGTGGGCAGACACTATTTCTCGATATTGCGTGATGAATACGAAAGCAGGAGGTAATTTATGGTAGATAAGGAAACACTTGAAAAGGTCCGTGAGGTGTTCTGCGGAGATCATTTTGCAACGGAAATGGGCGCAGTCGTAGACGAGATCGACGATCACTACGCAAAATGCAGTCTTGAACTCAATGACCACCATAAAAACGCTGTTGGCGGTATAATGGGCGGAGTTTACTTCACGCTTGCGGATTTCGCATTTGCTGTTGCTTCAAACTGGCAGAAAGCAGGAGTTGTGGGACTCAACTGCGATGCTTCGTTTATCGGAGTGCCAAAAACAGGAAAGATAATCGCTGAGGCAAAGCTCATAAAGGACGGCAGGAGCATCTGCTGCTATAATGTGGATATACGCGATGAGCTTGGAAATCCTGTTGCTGCCGTGCAGTGCATGGGATTCAGGAAAGCATAAAATAAAAAGTCTCTTTATATCAGTTTTGCGCTGGATAAAGAGACTTTATTTTTATACACATTCGGGAAGCCTTGCTTTTTTCTTTTCCTTTTTTGCAATGTACATCTTGTCATCGGCTTTGTCTATGACATCGTAGATAGTATCGTCATCTTCGTGAGATGTGAGGATACTTCCGATGCTTGCGGATATTTTGTAAGGCTTTTTGACGATGCTGTTTATGGTTTCAAGTTCGGTGCAGAAACGTCTTTCGAGATTTTTTGCATCTTCTGCCTGGGCGTTTGCGGTAAAGATAACGAATTCGTCACCGCCGAAACGGGCGCAGATGCTTCTTGTGCCGCTGCATTTTTTGATAATGGCTGCAAGACGCTGTATAGCGAAATCACCTTCGTTATG
>CAMYYQ010000407.1 GCA_947303535.1 uncultured Ruminococcus sp. | reverse complement strand
GAAGAGCTTTGGAGAATATACCAATGAAAAAGCTGCATATATTACCGCTGGCAGAACGAATAACTGCCGACAATCTTTACTCTGCACCAACTGAAAGAAAGCTGCCGTCTGTAAAAATACCCTCGGCAGTTTATACCGTCTTAGCCGTTATAGCATTTATCGGTGTTTATACCGACCCTTTCATCGGCATCATCTTTTTAGGAGCGATCTTCCTCGTCGGCGGTATAGACGGCAAAACAGGAAGAAACAAAAAAGGCAGAACATTCGAGAAATTGCTGTGGGTAAGGCTTCCTGTTTTTCTTATGGGTTCATTCTTCGTAATAACGGGAATTTTTATGCTCATAATGGAGGAGAACTCCCGAAACAGCAATGAAGAAACAAAAAAGGCGAATTTCTTTCTGATGCTCAAACTGTTTCTTATTGCTTTCGCAGTATTGGGCATATCGAGACTTATCATGCTTGTTTCTACCGAGCTTGCCCTGCGCAGCAGACGTGAACACTGCGGTACACCGGTACATATCGAGCCTGAGATAACAGCAGTGAACATTACAGTCAATGAGAACGATAAGGAATACAAATGCCATGTTCCCGTATACAAATACTACTACGAGGGAACGGGCTATCGCTTTACGGATCATGCCCGAGACCTGTATTTCTTCTCACCTACAGACTCCTCTATGGTATATGTAGACCCCGAAAAGCCCGAGCGTTATTATTCGCCTAACCTCTTCGCAGACAACGGCGAGAACCTTATAGAATTCCTGAAAGTATTGGGATATCTGTTCATTTCGTCAATTCCCTTGCTGGGAATGTGGCTTCTTAACTGGTAAACAAATGAAATTCAAAATCAAGGAGGGTTTAAAATGACCGAAAAAGAAAAACAGCAGGCAGGAGAGCTTTACAACGCAGGTTCTCCCGAACTTGTAAACGAAAGGATAAAAGCCAAGAAGCTTTGCTCTGAGTACAACGCTGTGGAGTACAACGACTATCAGAAGCGCGACCGCGTCCTCAGCAGACTTCTTCCGCTGAAAAGTGAAAATGTCAAGATAGAGCCGAATTTCTTCTGCGACTATGGCTATAATATCATACTGGGCAATAATTTCTATTCAAACCATAATCTCGTTATCCTTGACTGTGCTGAAGTTACCTTCGGCGATAACGTCTTTATCGGTCCAAACTGCGGCTTCTATACCGCAGACCACCCTATCGACGCAGATACAAGAAATCAGGGACTTGAGTCCGCAAAGCCCATAACTGTCGGAAACAACGTATGGATAGGCGGTAATGTTACCGTCCTCGGCGGAGTTACTATAGGCGATAATACAGTCATCGGCGCAGGAAGCGTCGTTATAGATGATATCCCTGCAAACTGTGTTGCCGCAGGAAATCCCTGCAAGCCCATAAAGCCCATAGAATCAAGACCGTCTGCAATACTCCCCGAGAATACAGAAACAAAATTCAAAACTCCTGCAAAGCCCGAGCCTCCAAAGCACAGACACATCGAGGTAAGGCTTGTTAGCAGCACTGATGATAAATAACACGAAAGGACGACTGAACCATGAACACACTGCACTTCAAATACGCTGTTGAGATCGAAAAAACGCGCTCTATCACACAGGCTGCTGAAAATCTCTACATGGCTCAGCCTAATCTGAGCAAGGCTATAAAAGAACTGGAAAGCACCCTCGGTATCACTATCTTCCGCCGTACCTCAAAGGGCGTTATCCCTACGGATCAGGGGCTTAAATTCCTCGATTACGCAAAACAGATACTCATACAGATAGACAATATGGAGGCTATACACTCCCCTGACAAGCCCAAAAACAGCCGTCTGCGCATATCCGTGCCGAGAACAGGCTATATCTCAAAGGCTTTCTCAGAGTATATCGCTTCCCTTGATACTCCCGAGGATATGGAAGTATTCTTCTGCGAGACAAATTCACTGAGAACTATCGAGAATGTCCGCGAAAATGGCTATGATTTCGGCGTTATACGCTATAATACCGCTCACGAGAAGTACTTCACAGACTTCCTCGCCGAGAAAAATTTGGACGGCAAGCTCCTCTGGGAATTCGAGATGCTGGCTGTAATGTCAGCAGAACACCCTGCCGCAGGTGCTGATGTTATCACTTATTCAGACCTGTCCTGCAACTACACCGAGCTTGGACAGGGAGACGACTCTGTTCCATATGTTTCGGGAGCTGTGGAGAAGCTCTATGCTTCAAACCGTCCTGCTGATGTGCCCGTGAGAAAGGTCTGTATGTACGACCGCGGAAGCGCTCTCGACTTCCTTCTGACAGTACCTCAGGCGTATATGCTGGACTCTCCCATGCCTGCGGAGCTCTGCGGAAAGTACGGACTGGTGCAGAGAAAGTGCTCGTTCCCCGACAACAGCTTCAAGGACATGATAATCTACGCCTCGGGGCACAAGCTCTCGGACAACGAGCTGAAGCTGGTAAACAGGCTCTATGAGGTAAGGAACGAAAGTGCCTTTGCGGAGTACAAATAAGATATATAACAT
>CAMYYQ010000406.1 GCA_947303535.1 uncultured Ruminococcus sp. | reverse complement strand
GTTCGAGTGTTTCCTCATAATTGAAATCTGACATTTGAACTCCTCCTACTATTTATTATCCTTATAAATCATCAAATTTATATATTAACCTATAAATACACTTTATATTTTAGCATACTGAGTCTTTTTTTTCAAGAGTAAATAAAACATTTTTTATTTTCTGCGAATTTAACAATAACGAGCGGCATATTTTCAGCATTTTGTACATTTTTATTCCTTACCACTGCTGTGAACCACTGTCATAATTGCCGTAATCTCCGCCGTTATCACCGTATCCGCCATTATAATCGTTCTGCCACTGACTTCCGTCATCGTAACCGCTGTTGTAGTCATCGCCGTTATCCGTCCACTGGCTCTGTGCCTCTGTTTCAGGTTCAGGCTGAGTGGGTGCAGTTGTACTGTTGATGCGGTCAAAGTCGGCTTCCTGCTCGGGATTTCGCTCACCGCTGCCTATCTCGTCGATAGGATTGCCGTATTCATCAGTTTTTGGCTGTGTCGTAGGCTCTATAACACCGGGTGTAGAAGCAGGAGAATCGCTTGTTCTGAAGCTGCACTGATTTGAGCCTATCATAGTAAGGAAGCCCTTTTTGCCCTTAACTGTATCATCATTCATTACATTCTTGGCAAGATTGAGCTTGTATTCAACATCGTTCCAATTGCCCATTTTGAATATCATATCATTCTTGTACTGAACGATTATAGAATGTTCATCGCTCATATCAACATTAGAGATATTATCATCGCCCATTGATACCATTGTACTGATAAGTTCCTGAAAAGCCTCATTCTTATGCTCATTCTCAGAAGTAACAGGCTTTCCCGGAGTCACCTGTGACGGCTCAAGTCCTGTTATCACAGGAAGTCCCTCTGTGATGAAATCATTGCTTGCAAGTATCTTACCCTTTTTACTTACTATAAGTACTCCGCTGTCATACTTTACGTTAAATGCAGGTATACAGCGTGTTACCGTAATTTCAAGCGAAGAAGGAAAGTCTCTTTTCACCTTTGCAGTCTCTACATAGAGAAGCTCATCGAGTATCTTCTGCTCACTCTTTTTCATATCGAGTCTTAGCAGGTTATCACCCTCTTTTATGCCCGATGCCACAACTATCTCCTCAGCGGAATACATATCCGATTCACCTGAAACACGTATCTCGCTTATATTGAAAAGGAAAGTGTAGCTTATGGTGATACCTGCGGTTATTGCCAGCAGGAGCACCACAAGTCCGTAAACATTCGTCCACCTTTTTCGCCGCCTGATACGCTTACGGCTGTTCTGTCTCTCGACACTTGTTTTCTCGACGTCTTTCATACTTTCTCCAAATCTTTCCGCCTCAGACCCGACGCATATCTCCGCCGAGAAGTCTTACGGCTTCTTCAATTTTTTCATATCCTCTGTCAATATGACAGATCCGACTTATCTCAGAAGTCCCCGTACCGCAAAGTGCAGCTATTATCATCGCTGCTCCTCCCCTAAGGTCGGTAGCCTGCACATTTGCACCGCGAAGCTTTTCCACTCCCTTTACAACTGCGACTTTGCCGAGTACCTGTATATCCGCTCCCATTTTAATAAGAGCATCTGTGTGACGATAGCGGCAATCAAAGATATTCTCCTCAAAAATGCTCGTTCCGTCAGCAACAGCAAGCGCAGCCATAAGTACAGCCTGTGCATCTGTAGGAAATCCGGGGTGAGGCATTGTCCTTATCCTTTCCCTTACAGCACGCAGGCGTGAACCGCTGCGCAGGTATATTTTATTTTCTGATGTATATATGCTGCATCCCGTTTGTTCAAGCACCGAAAGGAACGGTTCTGTTTCGGGAACGCAGGCATTTGTAAGTATAAGCTCGCCACGAGCAGCTGCGACCATTGAAAGATAAGTAGCCGCTGCTATCCTGTCGGGCATTATTGTATATTCACAGCCGTGAAGCTGTTTTTTTCCTTTAATTATTATCCTACTCTCGCCGTCGCCCTTTATGTCAGCTCCGCAGCTTCTCAGAAATCCGCAGAGATCACATATCTCAGGCTCACGTGCAGCGTTGTTTATCACTGTTTCACCGTCGGCAGTAACTGCGCAAAGGATAATATTTTCCGTTGCTCCCACCGATGGGAATGCAAGTGATATCTTCGCCCCCTTTGCTCTGCCGCCAACAGCCTTGCAGATTATACTGCCGCCGCTTTCGGTAATATCGACACCCATTTTTTTAAGTGCCGCAAGGTGCATATCTATGGGGCGCGGACCAAGCTCACAGCCGCCCGGGACGCTTACTACACATTCCCCTGCTCTGCCAAGCATAGCACCCATGAAAATTATAGAAGAGCGCATTTCGCGCATAAGCTCCTCAGATATATGGGTCTTATCGACCACCTGCGAATCTATCACAGCCGTATTATCCGAGAATGTACACCGACAGCCTACACAGTTCAGTATCCTTGAAGCTGCATATACGTCGGTTAGCTTAGGACAGCGATGCAGCGTACACTCGCCGCAGCAAAGCAGTGCAGCCGCCATTATGGGCAGTGAGCTG
>CAMYYQ010000405.1 GCA_947303535.1 uncultured Ruminococcus sp. | reverse complement strand
GGCTTTTAGGAATGTATTAAAAGAAAATAAGATTGATACTTATCCAGATTATACTTATGATACTTACTATATTGAGTTTGTTTCTGGGGATAATTGGGGATTTAGTGACGAATTTTATATTTGTAGTGAGTGTAATAGAGCAATTAGAACTACAGACGGATATGCACATATTAAAGTATGGATAGGTGACGGTTTCTGTATGTGTGAAGATTGTGTAAGGGCTAATGCAAGTGATTATATAGAAGATTTAACTAATGATTATACTCGTGCAAATCTTATATTATCCGAAAATGAGCTTAATGGTTTAGGTTTTTATAAGCAAAATGAAGAACGCGATAGAAATGTCGCACTACAAATACGGGTGGGCTTCAAAGACTTATCCCGAACTGGCTCAGGCGAGGAAGTGCATACAGGAAAGGCTTGATCTGTACAACAAAACACATAATAAGGATTATCTTGTTGATATAGCTAACTTTGCAATGCTCGAATACCTGTATCCTTCCTACGCTGATGCTGCATATACACCAACAGACAGTGACAAGTCTCCGGGGCTCGCAGGTGGTATAAGCTATAAAGAACTTATGGAAGGAGCGGAAATATGATAACTCTTGATGAAGCGATAGAGAGGCTTGATGGGCTTGTATCCACCTATAACAAACTATCAGATACAAGCCTGAAAGCAAAGAACAGATTTCTCGCCGACTGCGCACAACAGAACAGCGACTGGCTTAAGCTTTTGAGGCAGATAATGTCATCAGGTGACTGTAATACCTGCAGAGACCGAAACAACTGCCCTATAGTACCACAGCCCGGGCAGCAGGTACGTTATAACTGCGCATTTTTTAAAGAAGAAACTAAACCCTCAGCCAATAATGCCGACAGATTCATGGATGAGGAGAGCTATAATGAGTAATTTTATAGAGATAAGATGGGGGATCGGGAATGAACACAATACAGATACAAGCGATTGAAACATTATACAGGGGCTATAGATGCCGCTCCCGCCTTGAGGCCCGATGGCTTTATTTCCTTGACCTTATAGGCATACACTATGAGTATGAACCGCAGGGCTTCTGCGGGGGCGGGATCTACTATCTTCCTGATATCTATATACCTGCATATCACACCTTCATCGAGGTGAAGAATGAATCAGTGTATGAGGATGACGAGCTCAGAGCTGAAGCACGCAGGAAAATGGAAGCTGTATGCGGTGCGTGCCTTGAATATGCGGGTGTCATCGTGTACGGTGATCCGCTCACATGCCGCGGTGAGAGTTATTGCTTTATGTCAAGCGAGATGTGCAGTGGCACAGACTGGGTGCCGGTATCTTTCGAGTATATCAGAGATAATAACGCAAGCGGCGCAGGGATATGCTATAATGGTGAAGTGCTCATGCGTACATACGCGGGAACGATGATGTATGAAGGATTTGAGGATATATCTACAAGTAATTACGCGTATGTTCCTGACCTTAAGGACCTTATGTTCAGGGCAAAGCTCAGAGCCCGGGGCGCTCGTTTCGAGTACGGAGAAAATCCCGAAAATACTGTAAATGCGGAGAGTGCTGAATTCCTTTCAGCCTACAAGCGCTCTGACGCAATACTTTCAGCAGGCTGATACTGATAAGGAGTGATTATATGTGGATAAAACTTCCTTCAACTGTGTGGGTCAACAGTGATAAGATAAAAGAGATATACTGTGATACCGTAGAAGTGGTGAACAACATGATAAGTCAGAGGATATACTTCATAATGGACGATGACGCACAGGCCAACAAGTCTCGCTTTTATACCGAAATAGAACCCGAGTTCTTCACACTGGAGCAGGCGACAGACGAGCTCGTAAGAGCCATAGCGCAGAACAGGCATAGTCGTCTTAAACTTACTGAGAAAGGAGACATAATAGCTTTATGAGTAATTTCGATGAGATCAGAGAGTGGCTTGAGAAGGCGAATAAAGACTGGGAGCCCAAATATAAGAGGTTCAACATCTGGCTGCCTATAGATAAACTGCCGATAGAACCGTCTGATGTGCTCATAACACATAGGGCTGTACCTAATGAAACACAGATCAAGGTATGGATGCCCACCGAGTACTTTGAAAAATACAGAAGAGGTTATCAGGCTTTTAAGAAAAACAAAGAAAAGGAGCAGAATAATGATTGATTTTACCTGTTCGCAGAAAGCGCTTAAAGAAGCTGTCGGAAAGGTCGTAAAGGCAGTACCCGCAAAGGCTCAGATGCCGGCGCTCGAGTGCATCAAGCTCGATGTACAGTACGAGGGCGTTGTATCCTTCACGGGTTTTGACCTTACTACCGGTATCACAGCAAGGGTCGAAGCAGATGTGGTTAAGGGCGGTACACTGCTTATTAACGCAAAAGTGTTCAACAGCATTGTAAAGAAGTTCCCGAAGGGCGATATACACATCTACTCGAACGAACATCTGAAATTCACAATGGAGAGAGGCGAGACTTGCTTCAACATCCCGGCTCTTTCTGCAGACGATTATCCCGAAGTTGAGAGAGTGCATAGTAAA
>CAMYYQ010000404.1 GCA_947303535.1 uncultured Ruminococcus sp. | reverse complement strand
TCATTGACAAACCAACATTGAGTGCAGTGATCAGTGATTAGTTGTTAGTGATCAGTGATAAGTGTAGGGGCGGATATTATCCGTCCGTTTTTGACATATGCGGCAGTACACAAGTGATCAGTGAGAAACGTGATCGCTGAGAATATGTGAAAAAAATACTTCCGCAGAAACGGAAGTATTCTTGGTATATTTGTCCTGTTAGTGTTATTTTCCTCTTTTAAGTGCCATTGATATAAGGCTGAAAATGAAGAATACGCAGATATCTGCGGAAACTATGGTCGAGCCTACGGGAGTTCCCACAAGTATGGATACGATTATGCCCGTTGCTGCGCATACGAGAGAGATTATGACCGAGCAGATTATAACGCTTCGGAAGCTCTTGAAAACTCGCATTGCCGAAAGTGCGGGGAAGATTATAAGTGCTGAGATAAGCAGCGAGCCTACGAAATTCATTGCGATAACTATGATGACTGCGATAACGACTGCAATGAGGAGATTGTACATATCCGAACGCACTCCCGTAGCCTTTGCGAAGTTTTCATCGAATGTTACTGCGAATATCTTGTTGTAGAATACAAGGAAAACTGCTACCACAACTATCGACATTGCAACGCATATCCACACATCTGTCAGCGAAAGAGTCAGAATCGAAGTCGAACCGAAAAGGGTGCTGCATACGTCTGCGGAAACATTGCTGGTCATTCGCTTATTACCGCTCTGAGCAGCTATATTCATCATCATGTAGCCGAGAGCAAGTGCGCCTACGGATATCATGGCTACTGCCGCGTCGCCCTTTATCTTGGTGTTGCTGCCTGTTCGCAGGAGCAGAACTGCCGAGACTATGGTTACAGGCATGATGATGAGCATATTGTTTGTTATGCCTGTTACTGTAGCTACAGCCATTGCACCGAAGGCAACGTGGGAAAGTCCGTCACCGATGAATGAGAAACGCTTCATTACGAGGGTAACGCCGAGAAGCGATGAACAGAGGGCAATGAGAAGTCCTACTATCATGGCATATCTTACATATGGATACTGGAAGTACATCTGGAGCTTGTCGAGCATCTCACTCATCGTCATCACCTCCCATTACAGCGAGGAAAGCCTGTCCTGTCTTGCTTGTGAGGTAGTCCTCTTTAGTGCCGAAGAACAGCTGCTTTCTGCCTACGTGAAGGATATGGGAAGCGTACTTTACAGCCGCATTCATATCGTGGGATACCATTATTACTGTTATGCCGTCCTTTTTGTTGAGACTGTCGATAAGCTCGTACATCTCGTTGGTAGCCTTGGGGTCGAGACCTGTTACGGGCTCGTCAAGGAGTATCATTTTCCTTGCGGCGCAGAGCGCTCTTGCAAGGAGGACTCTCTGCTGCTGACCGCCCGAAAGCTCCCTGTAGCAGCGTTTGGCAAGGGGCTCTATCTCAAGTCTGTGCATCATATCGTGGGCGAGCTTCTTTTCTTCCTTATTATAAAAAGGGCGGAAGCCGCATCTGCTCATGCAGCCCGACTGCACTATCTCGCGTACAGATGCAGGAAAATCACGCTGTACCATAGTCTGCTGCGGCAGATAGCCTATCTCGTTCTTGCCGACTTCACCGCAGAGGGTGATATTTCCGCTTAGCTGCGGTCTGAGTCCGAGAAGAGCCTTTATGAGCGTACTCTTTCCTGAGCCGTTTTCACCGACGATACAGAGGTAATCGCCGCTGTTTACGGTGAAATTAAGGTTTTTCGTAACAACGTCCCCCTCATAGCCGAGAGAGACGTTTTCGCATTTTAACAATGCTCCCATTTTAATCAAGCACCTTCTTTAAAGTTTCAAGGTCGTTCTTCATTAATGATATATATGTAGCTCCCTTTTTGATATCGTCAGAAGTTACGGACTGGAGCGAATTGAGCTTTTCTATCTTTGCCTTTTTATTTTCTGAGCTGCTTATTATGGACTTGGCGATGGCATCACTGGAATTTTCTATTATGAATACGTTATCCAGCTTCAGCTCGTCAAGCTTTTCCGCAAGCTTTGCGATAGTCTCGAAGCTTGCTTCTGTCTCGGCTGAGCAGCCTTTAAATGCTGCGTAGTAATCAAGTCCGTAATCCTCAACAAGATAGCGGAAAGGGAAGCGGTCGCCGAAAAGCAGAGTCTTTACCTTTGCATTTTCAGCCATTTCCTTGTATTCGCCGTCAAGTTTCCTGAGCTTGTCTGTGTAGCCTGCAAGGTTAGCCTTGTATGTATCGGCGTTTGAAGAGTCCAGCTCGCACAGCTTATTGCAGATATCATTGCAGATAAGCTCGGCATTCCTTACTGAGAGCCATACGTGTTCGTCGTATTCGGGTAGACTGTCGGTATGGCTGTGTTCTTCCTCTTCTTCCATGCCTTCCTTGTGCTCTTCGAGCTTGATATTGTCGTTTACAGCATCAAAAAGCTTTACTACCTTCATGTTCTTGTTGGTCTTGGTGCTGAGTGCGTCATCTACCCAGCTCTCAGATTCTCCGCCAACGTATATGAACATATCGCAGTCAGAGAGAGTCATTAGATCCTG
>CAMYYQ010000403.1 GCA_947303535.1 uncultured Ruminococcus sp. | reverse complement strand
GGAACTGTGAGTTTCCTGCCGGAAACAGCAGAATTATACCAACGGTATAATAAATTGTGTTCAAATCATACTGAAAATATCTTTTAACTGCCTTTCTTCTGACATATAATAAGCCTGACCCCCATGAGACCGGAGACAACTGCCGCTGCGGCGACTTCAACTGAGCCCACCACCACAAAACCCATAGTCACCATAGCTTCACCGACGAGGAGAAAGGACGAGACCGTCCACTTCACGGTGGGAGTTCAGGGCAGCAGTGTCACGGTGCTACGCGGAGGAAGCGCCGTCGGCGTGATCGAGGCTGACGTACAGCTTGCGGGGCCGGAGGACGTTGTTATCGGGGACTTCAATTTTGACGGCTATGACGACCTGTTCATTTATGATGATGTATACACGGGAGCTTACTGGCTCTGTGTCCCCGATACCATGGAGTTCACACGGTCTGAGGCAATGGCTCTTGCGGACGGAAAGGCCCTGCTCATGGACGCGGACAGCTCCTCCCGCACCCTTACCATGAAGCATAATGTCGGTTACGGCAGCTGTGAGACTGTATACAGGTGGCAGGACGATGTGCTTGTGCCTGTGAGCTGCATTTGTGAATACACAAAAGGCTATGGTGACGACGCGGAAAGTCTGGTTGACGTCTTGGAGTTCGACGAAAAAGGCCGCAGGATCATCACCGAGAGAAGGCATATCAATTACAACACAGGCGCCTGCTTCAGGACAGAGACAGATGTGCCGTACCTCTGCACCACTGACAGCTCCGTGGACTATATGAAGGGACGGGAGCTTATACAGTCCATTGATGTGACGGGGCTGCCACAGCTCTATGACAGGATAAAGCAGAACGGAAAAGCCAAATATCTTCCGTATAGCAGCAACAACCTGAGTGACAGTGCCGATGTGCTCCTGCTCGAAGAAGACTATGACTTTGACGGGCATAATGACCTGCGGATACAGACGGATTCAGTGCTTGCAGGGGGCGATGACAAATATGTTTATTACCGCTATGACGAGGCTGCGGACAGATATACGGAGTGGCAGGAGCTCAATGAACTGGGCGCAGTTGCGGCCGATCCTTACAAAAAGGAGCTGTCATACTATGACAAGCTTACCCTTGACGAGGACCACAACTGCTATATCTTCATATGGGATGACGGAAAGCTTCGCCTGACAAAGCGCACATTTTATCACGGTGACAGCAATCAGTGTGATACATATGAGTATGATGAAGGCGGAAACGAGCATTTTGTCCGTTCGGGTATCTACATAAAGGATAATTTCGATAAAGAATAAGAAAGGGTTTGCCATGAGACAGGAAAAGATATTATTATTGCTTGCGGGCAGTCTGCTGCTTGCAGGCTGTTCAGACAATAACGACTTGTCTGTGAGTATTTCAGAGCCTCCCACAGAGGCGGCTGAAACCACTGCTGCCGTGGAGAGTGCAGAGGACTTCAGGCTCTCGGCTAACGAGAGAGGCGCCACCATGCTCATCAACGGAGAGCCCGCAGGCAGTGTGGAATTTGATATTCCTCTCAGGGACGGAAAAAGCGTTCTGTCCGTGGATATCAATTTTGACGGCTATGACGATATTTTTGCCTGTCTGGACTGCTGGGTATACGACCGTGAGGCAAAGGGCTTTGTCAAGGCGGGAGAAGCTCTTCCCATGGCCTTTGCCTACGATAAATTCAACATTCAGAGCATCACTTATGAAACGGACAAGAACGAAAAGACCGTCACCGTGACTCAGAACGACAATTCAAATGAGGGAAGCACCGTATACAAATGGCAGGGAGACAAACTTGTCCCGCTCAGCATGAGCACACGCTATTACACTGATGAGGGCGGCCCCTTTGTTGACAGATATTCATTTGACGATAAATGGCGGAAGGTGCTTGAAGAAAGGCAGCGTATCGACTATTCCACAGGCGAATGTATAAAGACCGAAAAGAATATTGAGTATTTCCGCGTGACAGACAGCTCCGTTGACTATATGAAGGGGGCAGAGCTGCTCCAGAGCATAGAGGTAAGCGGACTGCCCGAGGTGTGCGGCAGGATACTCGCAAGAGATGAGAGTATAAAGTATATGATCATAGGGCGGTACCATATGGCTGTTCCCGAGGACTATATCCTCTGTGAGGACGACTTCGACTTTGACGGTCACGGCGATCTGGCCATATATACAGGCTGTTCAGGGGAAAGCGGCGAGAAGAATCTTTACTACCGCTATGACAGCGCAAGCGGAAGCTATATCCCGTGGGAGGAGCTGAACAGGTTCGGTGAATATCAGCTCTTTATCATGGAGGACTCTGAGGAGATCGCTTACTATGACGATTTCTCAACTGATAAGGAGAACGATATGTATATACTGACCTGGACCGGCGGCAGCCTGAAGCTCAGCCAGAGAAGGCATTATACAAAGCAAAGAGGAATGTATAAGCTCTATGAGTATGACGCGCAGGGCAATGAGAGCTATGTGAAGGACGTAGTGCTTCCCACAGGCACATACTGAGGCTTCGGGACTATAAATACTATTCGGGAGA
>CAMYYQ010000402.1 GCA_947303535.1 uncultured Ruminococcus sp. | reverse complement strand
GATATATCTTCCAGAAGCGGAGAGTATTGGTGTTGAGCTGATTATTTGCGGCATTGCGGTCGTCCTCGGGATCAAGTACGAAAACAGGGTCGCTTCCGTAGAACTTCTTTTCAAGCTCGGGAGTCATGCATGGGGGAGTAGAGTACTTGCCCTCAAGTGGGTGCTCGATGAAGAGCATACGGAAGAGTATTACGGCAAGTGAGAAACGGTCAGAACGCTTGTCGGGAGCACCGCCGAGTACTACCTCAGGTGCCATATAACGCTGTTTACCTGCGATACCGAAGTTAACTCCGCGCTCGGAAACGTTGTCGTTGTCACATATGAGCACGTCGCCGTTCTGCGGATCAATAAAGAAGTTGCCGTTATTTAAGTCCTGATAGCTGTAGCCGTCGTTATGGAGAGCGCGGAAGCCCTCGATGATATTGATAGCGGCATTGCATCGAGCAGTTATGTTTGCGAAGCTTGCTTTCATACGGCGAGTTTTCGGGTCCCACAGCAGGAAGCGTGTAAGCTCTTCGTATCCCTTTGGACGAAGAGGCATTATATAGCCGAAGCTGCCGTCTATCCATTCGGAAAGCTCCTCAGGCCATAAGAAAGCCTTTGTGGGAGCGCCCTTTTTTATGTTTGCCTTGAGGTTTTCGTAGAATTCCTCAGGGTTTTTCATTTTTTCAACGGTTGACTTGTGATACCATTTAAGTGCCATTTGCTTGCCGTTGCACTCTACTCTGTAGACATTTCCCTGACCGCCTCCGCCGAGAAAATCAAGAATTGTGAATGTTGAATTGTAAATAGTCTTGCCTTTGTAGCCTGTTTTGAGTTCTGCCATGATAATGCTCCTTTCATATCCCTTATATTAAGCGTAGATGTTGCTTTTACATATTTGAGAATTCCTCGTTCTGAGGTTTTTTGTTTTCTGTAGTTGTCTCAGCCTCTGTTTCAGCAGGTTCAGATGTATATGTGGCTGTTTCGGCAGGCTGCTGTGCAGCAGTAGTTGCAGGTGCGGAGCTGCCGCTCTTTGATACGGTATTCTGACAGAGCCAGTCGCACCAATTTGAATAGTACTTAGCAAGGAAATGTACTCCGTCACTTGAGCTTTCGCCCGGAAGTGCGCCGTATTCATCATCAAAGATGCTGTTTGCATCAAGGAAGAACACCTTGCTGTTGTCTGCCATTTCGGAAAGTCGGCTGTTGAGTGCATTTATGCGGTCGTTGTTGATAACATCGTTTTCGTATGCTGTGGTAACGTGAAGATTTGCCTGAATATAGATGATCGCATCGGGCTGTACTTCCTTTATACCGTCAATGAGCTTTCTGTAAGCCGCAACAGTGTATTCGGTATCGTTTCCGACTTCGTTTATGCCCAGCATGACATATATCTTTGCATATTTCTTTTCATTGAGTACTGTCCATACAGTCTTGCCGTTTTCGGTGGTCTTGTCTATCTGATATGCGGAAAGACCGACATTGCAGAAGTAATCGGCATTTTTCAGCGTACCGTAGTCGCGGAGACCGACTGTACGTGAATCGCCTATAAAGAGTGCGTCATCGAAATACTCGGGTCCGCTCTGTGTGAACTGTGACTGTGCGGCAGCAGGCTCAGTGGTCTGTTCTGCGTTTGCAGGAGCAGTCTCGCCCTCAGATGTTGGCTGAGTCTCAGCATTAGGGTCGGCAGGAGTAGTCTGAGCAGGCTGTGTTGCGGCAACGGGAGTCTTTATCGCCGTCTTTGAAGCCTTGACCTTACTGTTGTTCCATATCTGCTTGTATATGAAGGGCGAAGCCACAAAGCAGGTGAGCAGCAGTATAATTGTATATATGCCTTGTCTGAATCTATTCACGTTGGTCTCTCCTTAAAATCTGAAATACATGAACGGGTCATCGAGTCCTTTGTACATACAGTAGACAGATGCCCAGAATACTGCCAGAAGGATAATTGCAGTAAAGGGGGAATTCTTCATCTTCTTGTATAGCTTCTGAGGGAGTCTTGTTGAGAAGATAAAGCCTGCAAGGAAGTATTTCCAGTAAATTCCCCAGTATTTTACATAGTCTTTGTCAAGGACAGCGTAGGTCTTTTGCGGCAAAAAGGGAAGAAGTCTCTTGAAATAAATGCCAAGCTCGTGAAAGTCGGTAATGGCGAATATGAGCCATGTAAGCGGTATTATGAGCAGCATATAGGCGTGTCCGAGAGGCTTTATCTTGTTGAGAATCTTGCCTGTCCACTGTTTTTCTGTCATGATTATTGCAAAGAGAACAAGTCCCCATAAGATGAAGTTCCAGCTTGCACCGTGCCAGAGACCTGTAAACAGCCATACGATAAAGGTGTTTCTTATCATGGCTGATGTGCCCTTGCGGTTTCCTCCCAGTGGGATATATATGTAATCCTTGAACCATGTACCTAAGGTCATGTGCCACCTTCTCCAGAACTCGGTCATAGTGAGGGAGAGGTAGGGGTGGTCGAAGTTTCGCGGAAGATTGAAGCCCATTATCTTGCCTAGACCTTTTGCCATGAGAGATTAGCCGCAGAAATCGAAATAAAGCTGGAATGTATA
>CAMYYQ010000401.1 GCA_947303535.1 uncultured Ruminococcus sp. | reverse complement strand
GCTCGGTCATAGAGGACGGACAGACGATAACAGTGTCCGACTTCATCACCTTGCGAATATCATCAGGGGAGTAGTGGTCGAAGTGACTGTGTGTGATGAGGATAATGTCGGCGTCATGAGGTGCTCCGCTGATGTTGAACGGGTCGGAGTAGATGACCTTTCCCTCGTCAATGCGGATACTGCTGTGTTCGTTAATGGTTATGAAATCAAGCATGGTGTGACCTCCCTGTCAGTTTTTTCTAAAATTATAACATAATTCGCAGTGAATAGCAAGTGAATTTTTGATGCCCATATAAACCTGCGCACTCAGGAATTCTGCGCTGTCGAAGTAATTGCGTTTTATTGACATGACAGTGATGCTATTCGCAATAGCGGACAAGTAGCGGACAAATCCTGTTTTCAGTATAAAAGGAAAACTCGGGAACGGCGATATTACGCTGTTTCCGGGGCTTTGAAGAATGTGTCTTTTACAAAATAGATATTTTTTAAGTCAAATTTTTTGAGATTTCTGAGGTTGGCGTGTCATAACCTCACGGGATTTCAAGTTTTAACCCAAAATTGAAATCATTTTTTAAGCAAGCACCTTGAAAAATCAAGGTGCTTTTTATTATAATGTATGCATGAAGGTCAGAAATCAAAAACTTGTTGATATGGCAGATTGTTGCTTCTGCTTTTTTGATAAACGAAAGCCGGATAGTGGTACAGGTCAGACTGTACGTATGGCATTAAATAAGCATATTATGATTATAAATTTTTATTCTGATTAAAAAGAGAAGGCTGTTTTATGTAATATTACATAAGTATTGATAATCTGCGTCAGGTATGTTATAATTTTATAAAACGTAGTGAAACGGAGGTCAATTGTATGCCATTCAGGATAATCAGAAACGATATAACCAAGGTCAAAGCCGATGCTATCGTCAACGCTGCAAATTCCTCACTGCTGGGCGGTGGCGGAGTTGACGGCGCTATACACCATGCGGCAGGTCCGCAGCTCCTTGCGGAATGTCGGACTCTCGGCGGCTGTAAAACAGGTGAGGCAAAGCTTACAAAGGGCTATGCACTGGACTGCAAATATATCATACATACCGTAGGACCTGCGTGGCATGGCGGTGATCGCTGCGAGGAGGAGCTCCTGCGTTCATGCTACAGGAACTCCCTTGCGCTTGCAAAGGAAAAGGACTGCGAGAGCGTGGCTTTTCCGCTTATTTCCTCGGGAATATACGGCTATCCCAAGGATAAGGCTTTAGATGCGGCGGTGTCTGAATTCAGAAGCTTCCTTGACGAAAACGATATGGACATCACGCTGGTCATATTCGATAAGGACTCCTTTGAGGTGAGCTCGGGCATAGTCGGCGAGATCAGGCAGTACATAAGCGACGCCTACGCTAAAAAAAGCGCAGCTCGTGACAAAAGGAACAGAGGCGGCGATGCGGCAGTAGGAACGTATCAGCTTGCAGGCGCAAATCCGCTCGGACTATTCGGCAGGAAAAAGGAGAGCATGAAAGAAAGCTCAGCAAATATCATGCTCGAAGAGGATATGTGCTGTGAAGCGAACGCCGACCTTGAAGACCTGCTTAAAACCCATGACGAGTCCTTCTCGGAGGCTCTGCTGCGGCTCATAGACGAAAAGGGTATGACAGACGTTGAGACCTATAAAAAAGCCAATATCGACCGCAAGCTTTTTTCAAAGATACGCAGCGACAAGAACTACAAGCCGAAAAAGCAGACCGCTGTGGCTTTTGCAGTAGCTCTTGAACTTGACCTCGGCGAAACGGAAGAACTGCTGAAAAAAGCAGGCTTTGCACTGTCGGACAGCCTGAAATTCGACCTGATAATCCGCTATTTTATCGAGCACAGCAACTATAATATCTATGAGATAAACGAAGCGTTGTTTGCTTTTGACCAGAGTCTTATAGGTTCGTGATTTGTCGCCTTTGAAGCGACCAAAATACCTTCGTAATGATGTATACTGTAATTACAGTAAAGGAAACGCAAAAGCGATTCCGAAAAATACATCATAACGGAGGTATTATTATGAAAAAGAATCTTACTGAACTGGTTTTTATCCTTGACGAGAGCGGCTCGATGAGCGGACTTACAGCCGATACTATCGGCGGCTTCAATTCCCTGATAGCAAAGCAGAAGAAAGAAGAGGGCGAGGCACTTGTATCAACGGTGTTTTTCAGCAACAGCTCCAAGGTGATACATGACAGAGTGAAGCTGGAAGATGTTCCCAAGCTTACAGACAGGGACTATGTTCCCTCAGGCTGTACGGCTCTTCTGGACGCAGTGGGAGACGCGGTTCATCATATCGCAAATATCCACAAGTACGCCCGTGAAGAGGACGTTCCCGAAAAAACGCTGTTCGTAATTACAACGGACGGTATGGAGAATGCCAGCAGGAAGTACAGCCACAAGGACGTGAAGAAGCTCATTGAAAAGGTGCAGGAGGAAAAGGGCTGGGAGTTCGTATTCCTCGGAGCCAATATCGACGCAGCCGAGACCGCAGGCTCTATCGGTATCAGAGCCGAGAATGCAGTTGACTATCACGCTGACTGC
>CAMYYQ010000400.1 GCA_947303535.1 uncultured Ruminococcus sp. | reverse complement strand
CCCATGAGTTCACTGAGAACTTCCTTTCCGTATTTGCCCTGATACTCTATATTGTGTATGGTATAAACAGTCTTGATACCATCATATCCCTGCTGATACTTGTAGTAAACATTGTAGTACACAGGTATCAGCGCAGTCTGCCAGTCGTTGCAGTTGATGATATCAGGAGTAAAATTAATGTACTTCAGCATTTCAAGCACAGCCCTGTCAAAGAAAACAAATCTTTCACAGTCGTCATAAAATCCATAAAGTCCTTCTCTTGAATAATAATACTCATTATCAATGAAATAGTAAGTTACTCCGTCCTTTATCGCCATAAATATACCGCAGTACTGTTTACGCCATGAAACATCAACTGTTATATTCGTAAGGAATACCATTTTATCGCGGAATTCGGGAGCGATAGATTTATACAGAGGTATGACCACCCTACAGTCATGCCTTTTGGATTTTATCGCCTTTGGAAGTGAACCTACTACGTCTGCAAGTCCGCCCGAAGCTGCAAAAGGTACAGCTTCACTGGCAGCAAATAGTATTTTCATATATTATCACCGCCGTCAGATCTTACCGCCTTTTCCTATATATAGCGGGTATGTCTCGGAGCCTGTAAGCACCTTTTCATTGCTTATCTCAACGTTTTTATCGGTTATTACCGATGCGATGCTGCAATTTTCTCCTACCTTTGTTCCCTGAAGGAGCACGCAGTCCTTGACCACTGAATCCTTTCCGACTTTAACGCCTCTGAACAGTATAGAATTGATTACTGTACCTTCGATGACGCAGCCGTCTGCAATAAGTGAATCCTTTATATTTGACTCAAGACCGTATTTTACAGGTCCGTTATCACCTATCTTTGTAAGAACAGGCATATTCTTCGGGAAAAGTGCGTCTTTCTTTGCAGGATCAAGAAGGAGACGGTTAGCTGCATAATACTCCTGGATACTGTCTATCCTTGTGAAGAAGCCCTCATGCTTGTAGCCCATTATCTTGAATTCGTCCTTCTTGCGCTGGAGTATCTCACGGGTAAAGCTGTACTGGTTGCGGCTTGCTGCATCGGAAACGATCTTCTTTAAGAAGTCCTTGGTAACGATGCACATTTCAAGCCAGATATTGCACTCGCCTGATATCTGCGGATCAACAAGAACGTCCTTCAGTCTGTTCTCATCGTCAAATTCAAGAACAGTAGTACAGTTATCCTTTTCGCAGTTATAAAGTCCTCTGCTGTACACCAGTGTGATATCAGCCTCTGTTTCCATATGCTGCTTGAGCACAGGATTGAAGTTAAGGGTAGTAACTACATCACAGCTTGCCATGATGACATATTTTGCATTGGAATGTTCAACGTATCCCCATATATTATTCAGCGCATCAAGTCTGCCGTTATAGATACCGCCTGTCTGGCTGTACGGCGGCAGAAGATGAAGTCCGCCCTTTTTACGTGAAAGATCCCAGTCACGTCCTGAGCCGAGGTGATCGAGAAGCGAGCCGTAATTCGACTTAGTGATTACCCCCACCTCGGAAACTCCCGAATGAACAAAGTTTGAAAGCGGAAAATCTATAAGTCTGTAACGTCCGCCGAACGGGATAGAACCCATAGTTCTTCTCTTAGTCAGCTCACTGACATAAGAATCATGCATACTTGCAAAGATAAGTCCCAAAACATTATAATTAACACTCATAGTAACATTCCTCCGTCAGATATTTTCGCCGATGATCTGTTTTGGCTCAACGATCTTTTCTGCCGAAACAGTCACGTTATTTCCGACAACGGCAATGCCCCATTTATCCTTGTCCTCAATACTTTCAGGACTTGATCCGACATGAGCACGGTTTTCGATAACGCTGTCGCTTCCGATTATTGCATACTCAACAACAGCACCCGATTTTATAACAGTTCCGGGCATAACGATACTATAGTTTACAGATGCGCCTGCTTCAATAGTAACGCCCGAGAAAAGTATGGAGAAATCGACTGTTCCGTCGATAGTGCTTCCCTCTGATATCATTGAGTTTTCAATGCAGGCATTGTCGCCTACATACTGCGGAGGCATATTGCTGTTGCGTGAATATATCTTCCAGTTGGGATCATAAAGATCAAGAGGAACATTAGGGCTGAGAAGATCCATATTTGCTTCCCAGAGTGAATCGAGAGTTCCTACGTCCTTCCAGTAGCCCTCGAATTCATATGCGAAAAGTCTCTGCTTGTCGCGGAGCATAGATGTGATGATATCCTTGCCGAAGTCCTTAGACCAGGGCTCACCCTTTTCGCGTTTTGCGTTAGCTTCGTTTTCGTTTTCGATAAGGTATTTGCGGAGCTTCTCCCATGTGAATACATAGATGCCCATTGAAGCCAGTGTGGACTTAGGCACTTTAGGCTTTTCAACGAAATCTGTTACCTGCTTCTTTTCATCGCAGATCATTATTCCGAAGCGTGAAGCCTCAGCCTTAGGAACATCAATTACGGAGATAGTACAGTCCGCTTCGTTTTCAACGTGGAAATCCACCATTTTTGAATAATCCATTTTGTAGATGTGGTCGCCGCCGAGAACTACAACATACTCAG
>CAMYYQ010000399.1 GCA_947303535.1 uncultured Ruminococcus sp. | reverse complement strand
TCGCCGCCTATGTTAAGCGCAGTAAGGACATCATCATCACTGGTCCTTGCGCTTATGAACAGTATAGGCATATCATACTGTGCCCTGACCTGTTTGCACAGTTCAAATCCTGATCTTTCACCAAGATTGATATCCAGCAGCAGAAGCGACACCTGATTTTCTTCAAGGAACTTTACCGCCTCATCAAAGCTGGTAACATACGCTGTGCTGATGTCAAAAATATTGAAATACTCCGCAGTAGTCTCTGCGATAGTCACATCATCGTCGATCATAAGGCACTGATATTTCATTACTTTACTCCTTTTACTGTAAGATCTTTATAACGCCGCCGTCTTCACCGAGGAAAACGATCTTTCCGTTTGCAGGCAGAGGCACTGAATTGCCGTATTCCGTCATATAGCTTGAATATGTCATTCTGTCGTACTGGTCATAGACATAAACTGCTGCATTGTCAGGTATATCGAGTACCAGAGTCTTGTTCTCCCCTGCTCCGATATTGTACCATACTGCCTTTTTGGTGCTGAGCTTTACTTCGTTGATATTGCTGTCAAGCACAGGGATAGCTTCTTCGGAAATATATTCCAGAGCGCAGTTGGTGATATCCAGTATCTCGTTTCCGTTTTCATTCTTTACAGTTATATCTTTCAGGTCTCTTCCCCCGGGCATAACCACCGCAGATCTTATGTTGTTTTCGTCGATTATCCTGCTCGCAAGAACGTATCCCTTTATCTCGGGGAAAGTTTTTAGCTTCACACAAGGATACTCTGAATAACAGGTATTGGAATACTTTCCGTTGTATAGATAATACTTCTTTCCGCTTCTTGCGTCCCATGCCGACTGCGCAGTATCGCTTACAGGATTTGCTTCGGCTCTCTGCATCATGTATGATGACATGGAGAATTTGTTTTTTCTGCCGACTTCATAATAATTATCGCCGCAGATATAATCCGTACCATTTCGGTTCTTGAATGTAACGACCTCCTGCTGCTTTGCCTGTACAGCCTTTCCCGAAGGAATATTGCCCTCCATGCGGACGAAAACATCATCGGAAGTATACATATACTGTACTTTCTCCTGTCTGTCACTGCTTATGGTGGTGATCTCCATATACCTGCTTTCGGGGAATGTTACCGAATATACAGAATCTCCTGATATATAGATATCCTCATAGGCAAGATACTTCTCTGGGACAGTATCGATAGTCTGCTTCATTTCGGGTGTGTTATGCTGGATATTTATGCCTTTTTCCGAAAGTGCTATGTCCATGAGAGCCATTGCCATAAGCTCATCGTACATACTGCTTCCCCCCGAAGAAAGAACAGCTACGCTTATCTTTTCATCAGGAGCTACAACGAGCCCTGCGTGCTGGTTCACCGTATCTCCGCCCTTGCTTATGACCTTTACCCCTGCTGCACTGTAGTCATCATAATCTACCCTATCCCAGCCCAGACCAAATCCGTCCTCGTATTTGTCCGTAACGGCTGTTGTGCTCATTTCCTTCTTTGCCTTGTCCGAGAGCATACGCTCATCGCCAGTGAAAAATGCACTTCCGAAGGCGCAAAGCTCAGATGCTGTGGAATGTACTCCCCCCGAGCCCAGATCCATACAATAATCATCAGCAATAAGTACGTTTCCGTTCCAGAAGGTCTTTACCTGCTCATCGGTGCGAAAAGCGTTCCATGCTGTACCTGTCTGCTGCATACCGAGAGGCTTGCAGATATTCTCTTCTATATAGTCCGTAAACGACTTTCCGCTGACTTGCTCCACTATAAGCTCAAGCAGCTCAAATCCGTCATTGCAGTAAGCCCCGAAGTCACCCGGATCGGCTTTAAGTCTCTGTGTGCTCAGCTCCTGTAGCATAGTATCGTGAGGAACTGCATCTCTGTCGTTGAAGAGCATGAAATCTCCCTCGGTAGTTCCCATGATACCCGAAGTATGATTCATGAGCATACGCACTGTTATGTCCTTATATCGCGGATCAGCCATTCTGAAATCAGGAAGATATTCTGTGATCGGTTTGTCTATGTCCACCTTGCCCTGATCGGCAAGCTGCATGACAGCTGCTGACGCAAAGGTTTTGCTGACAGAAGCGACACATGAAAGTGTGTCATGGCTGTCATAGGATTTATTTTCAACTATATCATGTTCTGCTTTTACAGGTACTGCGGCGGCAGATGCAGCTACCATTACCGCAGCTGCAAGTCCTGCCATTCTGTACTTTTTCATATTTATCCTCCTTATTCCGTCATAAGCTCGTATACTGATATCTTCTTTATCTTTCTTGCGCCGAAATATGCACAGCCAAAACAGAAAAGAAGCAGTATTATATCCATGATTATGACCGCAGGAATGTTGATAGCTATATAGCCTATATAGCCCGTGATCAAATTGATGCCTGCAATTCCGATAAGAGTTCCGATAATGACCGAGAACAGTGCCGCAGGCATTATCCTGAATGCCAGCTGGAACATAAGCTCTTTTGAGGTATACCCCATACCCTTCATTATTCCTAACTCCTTGCGCTGTCTCCTGATACTCGACTCCATAAGTATGAACAGTATTATCATTACAA
>CAMYYQ010000398.1 GCA_947303535.1 uncultured Ruminococcus sp. | reverse complement strand
CTAATAATTCTGTGAACAATTTAGAATGGGCAACAAGGCATGAAAATATGAATCCTTTGTATAATGTTCTTGATTCTACAGACCTTAGAAAAAGACTGGGTATGTCAAGAAAAGGCGAGCAAAACAGCGCGGCTCGTAAAGTTGTTCGCATTGAAGATGGCAAAGTGTATTCTTGTATTACTGATGCCGCAAGAGATATAGGAGTTCATAGAATGTGCGTGTCTGATGTTTGCAGAGGTGTTCAAAAGACCTCAAAAGGATATCATTACAAATATTTGGATGATAAAGACGAAAAATAGATTTCGCGTATAACGCACGGAAACGCCCCTCTGCGGCTTTCAATTTTGGGGCAGTAACTTATACTACCCCACCCCTTAAAGTGCCACAGCGTGAAGCGTGGTAGCCTAATCTTTGAAAATATGGTGGTACTATGGCAAAGACGAAAACCCGCATAGTCTTACCCTATAATCTGACTTGTAGTATCAAGGATATATGTCCTTCTGCCGAGTTCCTCGGAATCAACCATCTGCACGACTATGCCTTATGCTATCGGGATGGTATGTTGACGGCTGAAACCAAAAAAGGGCATATCATAGACACGCCTGTCTATATGATAGACACAGACGAGGAAAAGCACCTTGATAAGAAGATATGTTCTCCCGGGGTGAAGAAGTCAGAGCTTACGGTCTCTGTGATCATAGATGGCAGAACCGTAAGGAGAAAGGCTCTTATGTATACCGTAGATACCGACAAGCCTCTGAGCCTGCCAACACCTGAGTATCTGCGGTTATGCGCAGAGGCCTTGGCTCATGCAGGTGTTGAGTTCATACCGATATTTGATGCATATATCGAAACAAGACAGACCATAATGAACAAAGCCGATGCGTAAGCACCGGCTTTGTTTCTACCATTTACATCTGTTCCATCTTCTGAATGAAGCGCTGAAACTCTTGTCTTGTTTTGTCATCGGGCGCATCGTCCATAAGCTCACGAAGCTCGTGGATCATATCACTGCCTGCTCTGCTGTATCTCCCCATACCGTCACGGCGGGGCATTCTGCCTCAATGGTTGTCTCAACTGTTTCAAATTGGCTTTCATAGATGATCCATCCTGCGTTCGTTGCAATCAGAGCAAGTATAAGAATGATTATAATAATAAAATTCCGCTTATTGGCTCTTTCCATACGAGCCATAGCGCTTTCGTATGCGATATAGGGTATCGCCTCATTGTTTTCCGTCATAAGCCTCATCCTCATCAAACATACCGTGTTTCACTCTGTCCTTCAGCTCGGCGCGTTTGGCATTGTTCCACCTGTCAACAGTGCCGACTAAATAGCCTGTTCATTGGACTGTTCCTTACCCCGTAGGGTGAACCGTATGCAGTCTCTACAATCGAATTTATTTTTCGTAAGTAACGTGATAACCGTGTACATATTCTCTTCGTTGATTCAGATAATATACAATAGCACCTACAGAACAACCATCTTTTTCAGCTATATAATGACAACATTTGGCTTTGCTATCAAAATGCAGGATTTCTCCGTCTTTCTCAATGCTTATAGGATGCGCAAGAGCTGTTATAACAGATTTAATTCTACGTTCTTCTGTTTCAGCCGTGCGACTGTCAAACATCTTTTTTACATATTCTTTTTGCTGTTCGGGTGACATAGCTTTATATCTTGCACGAGTGATTTCACCATTTCGTCTTTTGCCTTCTTCTGTAAATACTCTTTTTGCAAGGTTTTCAGCTTTTGTAACATACCGCAAGTTTTTATAATGATTATTATGTATATCATTATCAATATGATCGCATTCAAGTCCTTCTGGCTTTATCCCATGCCAACATTCAGCTACAAGTATATACACAAACCTATGGATTTGTTTTCCATTCAAAACAGGATGTACACGGTAGTATCCGCCCCGATCTTTATCCATAGCAAGATGATGTTTTGATTTTACGTTTCTTACGATTCTGCCGTCTTCTGAAACTTCATAAAGAAATTTCAGCGATGGTATTTTTCTAAATTCAACCTCGGAATTTGATTTACTCATCCTCCGACACCTCCATAGTTATTATTTTGCTTCTGTTTGCCTATTCGGCATACTGGCTATGAAAGCTCCTTTTTTAAGGATCAGCGGTTACTTTTGGACAACTGGCTATGCTATCCTTCTAATTCGCTCGAATGGCATTATATGATAGTCTATATCGAGCCATTCATCGTTGACTGTTACCGTTACATGATCACAGCCTTTTTTAGCTTTCGCCTTTTCGAGGATCATACTCTTTTCATCGCGAGTCAGCTCCCCACCAGACACTACCATAGTCATTTTGACTTCACCGTCCTTTTGATAAAAGCCCCAGGGTACACCTTTTGCACCTCTTTGAGGGCGTTCTTGGCGTTATCCATTTTCCCATACACACCGACCACGATGTTATACAGATAGGTCTTATCCTCGTTGGCCGCTGTGTTCTCCGCAGCAGTCACAGGCTTCTCCTCTGTGGTGTGCTCTGTCTTCTGATAAGCCCCCACTTGCTTAACGAAGTCAGCCCAGTGTGGTATGATGTAGATAGGGCAGACC
>CAMYYQ010000397.1 GCA_947303535.1 uncultured Ruminococcus sp. | reverse complement strand
TCGATAGTTTTCCATACAACAGGACGGATATCCTTACGCTTTTTTAGTTCCTCTACCCAGTCTTTCATGAGCTGCTCGTAGTCGCGTAGCTTGAAATACCAGTTGGTAACAGGCTTCATAGTAGGAGTCTCACCTGTGAGAGTGCTGACAGGGTTTATAAGGTTCTCGGGCATATACTGATGTCCCATATCGCACTCGTCAGCGTAGCCCTTTTCGGAAGTACAGCCGTCTACAGGACATTTACCGATGACCTGTCTGCCGTTGAGGAACACCCCTGCTTTCTCGTCAAAGAACTGCATGGTAGTGATCTGGTTCAGCTGTCCCTTCTTGTGGAGTGAGCTGATGAAACGGTCGGTAACGGAAGCGTGTATCTCCTTTGAACGTCCGAGACCTGATGCTGCGAAGAGATTAGGAGCTATACCATAAGCAGCAAGGGTTTCCTTCTGCTTGTTGTGGTTTCTCTGTACGAAATCTTCCAGAGAGCCCTCGAACTCGCCGTTCTTGACCTTTACTCGCCAGCCCTCTGCGATAGGTGAACCGTAGCAGTCTGTACCGCTGACGAATATAACGTTCTCCTTGCCTATGCGGTCTCTTAGGAAGCGGGCATAGGTATCTGCAAATACCAGCATACCGCCGACGTGACCGAAGTGAAGCTCTTTATTACCGTATGGCATACCGCCTGTGACTACTGCCCTTTTCGGGAACACAGGACGGGGTATCTCAAAATTCTTTTTTTCTTTATTGTCTGACATTTTATTTTCCTCTTAACATTATTCGTTTTTATTTCGGGTGGGACGTCGAGGACGCCGTCCCCTACAATCGATCATTTATAATTTATGGATAATTGACGTGGCGATGTGGGCATCGCCCCCTACAGATCGTCATTTATGATTCTTACGTTATGCACGGACTGGCAAAGGCAGCCCCTACAGCACGTTCATGTTAATTGCATTGTAAGGCACGGGCGAACACTGTTCGCCCCTACAAGCTAATGGCTAAAGGCTAACGGCTAATAGCTGCTCAGGCGAATGCCTGAAGCCTTTTGTGTGTTATCTCCTCGCCCAGAACGTGGCTCACTTCCCAGATATCGGGAGCATTTGCGTGTCCTGTGAGCGCTATACGGAGCATATTTGTGATATGGACGATACTGCCCTTGAACTGATCGGGATTCTTCTTATAGTCCTTAGGCTTTACTGCAAAGCCCATTTCCTCTGTGATAGCCTTTACCTTGTCGAACCATGCTGCACTGTCGTCGTTATGGTCGTAAGAAGCAAGATACTTACCGAAGAACTCCTTCACTGTTGCTTCATCGCATTCCTCAGGCATAGCATCAGTTACCTTGAAAGTCTCGTCATAGTAGAAGCTCATGAAGTCGCAAGCCTGCTTCCATGTTTCGATGTCACGTCTCGGCTTTGCACCGCCTCTGCCAACGTTGAGAGCCGCAAGTGTTCTCTCGGGGTACTTGTTGATAAGGTCTGCGAAGTCCTTGTCGTACTCATTGCACCATTCAAGCCAGCCGTCATAGACCTGCTGTGCAGGCATACGGCAGATAACGTTCTTGGAAATATCGCGGAGCTTGTCAAGGTCAACAAGTGCGCCTGATACGGACATTTTCTCCAGTGTATAGGGGAATTCGTGATAATCAGTCTCAGGGTTTGCGATACGCCATTCCTCATAGTTGGAGTTGAGCAGAGTAAGCAGGAACTCCCAGATAGCGTCCTTGCTGATACCCTCCTGCTGATAGTATGAAAGTGCGAGTTCAGGGTCTTTTCTCTTGGAAAGCTTACGCTTGCCGCCTGTTTCCTCGTCTATCTTCATAAGAGTAGCTGTATGGCAGTACTTAGGCTGCTTCCAGCCGAGAGTATTGAACAGCTCAACGTGCATAGGCAGTGATGATATCCACTCCTCGCCGCGGACTACATGAGTTGAACGCATGAAGTGGTCGTCGATAACATGAGCGAAGTGATAAGTCGGGATACCGTCGCTCTTGAGAAGTACGAAATCCATATTGTTTCTCGGCATTTCAAGCTTACCGCGGATAGCGTCCTCAACAGCGATAGTTTCGTCAGTCTCCTGACCTCTGAAACGGAGGACCCACTCCTTGCCTGCTTCGATATTTGCCTTTATTTCATCAAGACTAAGATCACGGCACTTTGCGTACTTGCCGTAAACTCCCGGATTTTCCTTGTTTGCAGTCTGCTGCTCGCGGACAGCTTCTATCTCCTCTGCTGTCATAAAGCATGGATAAGCAAGTCCTCTTTCTGTGAGGAGCTTTGCAAATACGTGGTATATCTCCTTACGCTGTCTCTGACGGTAAGGACCGTATTTTCCGTTGTCGCCCTCTGCTGTAGCACCCTCATCGAAGTGAACGCCGAAATAGTCCATAGCATTTATAACAGTCTCAACTGCTCCTTCCACCTCACGCTTGTTGTCGGTATCCTCTATTCTAAGGAAGAACACGCCGTTTGACTGGTGAGAGATACGCTCACCTATTATAGCGTTGTAGAGGTTTCCGAGATGTACAAATCCCGTAGGACTTGGTCCTATACGTGTAACGTTAGCTCCCTCGGGAAGCTGTC
>CAMYYQ010000396.1 GCA_947303535.1 uncultured Ruminococcus sp. | reverse complement strand
GGACTGTGTTCCTTTGGCAGAGTGACTCCCCATAAAATGGGGAGATGTCCGTAGGCCAGAGGGGACGTACCGGTGAGGTCAGAGACAACGTCTCTGGTCGCTGTTCCAAGCTTTTAGAGAACAGCGAAATAATACGAAGGCGCATCGCAAGGCGTCCCTTAATGGGACGTCGAGGACGCCGTCCCCTACAAACGTAAATTATTATTCAGGAATTTACTGAATGTTTCCGACATTTCATCAGGTATGAAAGCATACATCATGTGTCCCTTGTCTGACAGATGAACTTCTCCGCCGCATTTTTCTGCGTAGTCTATACCTACCTGTCTCCACGACACGTTTTTTGCCAGAGTTTTCATATCACTTATGTAAAAGCAGCACGGACATTTCAGAACGCCTGTATTTTCGGCTTTCTGCGCATTTTCTGTCATGTGCATAGCTTCGTCGGTAAATTCGGGATTAGCGATGTTCTTATAGAACATTTCCCTGTATATCTTCTTTTCCTCGTCGTTAAGCTCGCTGCCGCTGAGAAGTCCCGAAGCATTTTCAAGCTTGTTTTTAAACAACTTTGTGATAAAACCGCCTTTAGCCACTTTTTGCAGCAGCTTCTGCTGCTTCTTTACCATGCCGCAGCGTTTTTCCTCGCTTACTTCCTTAGCCTGCAATGCTGCCATAGTCGGTATTCCCATATCCATGCTCAGTACTGCTTTAACTTCATCAGGATATGTATTTGCCCAATATACAGCCTCAAATCCCGAATAGGAATGTGCTGCGAGAACATAAGGCGGCTCAATGCCTGCTTTGAGAAGTGCTTCTCTGTCCTCGCTGACAAGATTTTCGATAGTTCGCGGAGTTTTCGCACTGTCGCTGAAGCCGTAGCCTGCCTTTTCAATGACAGCTATACGGTAGTTCTTTGACATTCTGCGATATATCGGCTTATACTCAAACACAGGACAGGTAACGCCATTGCCAGCCATAAAAACTATGGTAACCCTGCCGCTTCCCTCGCTGTACACATTGAGCTTTACGCCGTTTACTTCGACTTTTTTACCTGTGTTCATTTTTTATTGCTCTTTTCAATAAGTTTATCTATTACTGCAAGTATTCTGTCATTTGTATCTGCAAGGTGGAGCTTTGCTGCACTTTCGGACATAGACTTTACCTTCGCACTGTCGCCGTAAAGCTTTTCTATCTCGGCTATCATGCGCTCATTGGTAACGTCTTTCTGCTCGATGACTACTGCCGCTCCTGCATTGCCGAGCACCATTGCATTGTGATACTGGTGATTTCCCGCAACTATAGGCGACGGTATAAGTATTGAAGCCTTTCCTGCTGCTTCAAGCTCAGCAAGGGTAGACGCTCCCGAACGGCAGATAACAAGGTCTGCTGCCGCGAGACAAACGTCCATATCGTTTATGTACTCGGTGATGCGAAGTCTGTTATTTTTGAGAGGTATGCCTGCTGCCTCCATAGCCTGCGGGAATGTATCCTTTCCCATGCCGCCGTAGCCGTGGATATGATTGATGCCAAGTCCCTTGCCTACGTGCCACTTAATGACCTCGGTCATAGTCTCGTTTATACAGCCTGCACCGAGGCTGCCGCCGAATGAAAGTATAGTGAAGCTGTCGTCCATGCCAAGCTTCTTACGTGCTTCCTCGCGGCTCATTGTATTTATATTGCTTCTTACCGGAAGTCCCGTAACGCTGTACTCGAATTTGCTCTTGTCCATGAATTTGAGAGCTTCCTTGACAGTGAGCATAACATAGTCCACTTCCTTTGAAAGAAGCTTGTTTGTTACGCCGGGATAAGCGTTCTGCTCATGGATAGCCGTAGGTATTCCCATTCTTGCAGCCTTCCTTATAACAGGACCTGCTGCATATCCGCCTGTACCTATAGCGATATCGGGCTTGAAGCCCTCTATTATCTGTTTTGCCCTCCTGCCCGAAGTGACAAGATAAGCTACAGCCTTTGCATTTCTTCCGATATTTTCGAGAGATATCTTTCTCTGAAATCCTGCGACCTTGATAGTCTCAAGTCTGTATCCTGCTTTCGGGACAAGCTTTGCTTCCATACCCTTGGGAGTTCCTGCAAAGAGGAATTCCGTATCGGGATACTTCTTCTTGATGATGTCAGCTATTGCAAGTCCCGGATTTATATGACCGCCTGTTCCGCCGCAGGCAATGAGTACTCTCATGTTCATGCTCCTTTTAGCTCAGCTTTTTCTTCTTTGACAGCTTTTTTCTTCTTTTTCGGTTTAGGCTTTTCATCGGGATAATACCTGTGCTGAGATATATTCAGCATTATTCCCATTTCCGCCAGCTGCATTATAAGGGCGGTACCACCGTAGCTGAAGAACGGAAGGCTGATACCCGTATTAGGTATAAGGTTGCTTACAACCGCTAAGTTGAGAACAGTCTGTATACCTATCTGTGTAGTGATACCAACAGCGATGAGCATACCGAATCTGTCCTTGCAGCGTACTGCTATGGAAAAGCCTTCTATAGTAAGAAGGAAAAATACTATGATAATAGCAAGTGCTCCCACGAAACCAAGCTCTTCGCATACAATAGGGAAAACGAAGTCGTTTTT
>CAMYYQ010000395.1 GCA_947303535.1 uncultured Ruminococcus sp. | reverse complement strand
TCGGGTATATCAAGTCCGTTTTTCCTGAGAATACCAATACAGCTCAGCACATTCACCGCATTTTCGGGCTGGTATGTGCCCAGAAGCGGTATATGAAGCCGTTCTCCCATATATGTGATATCCGTGCCCTCTGTGGTACAGCATTCATCTGTCCATGAAAAGCGGGAATAATCGGGGATAAACAGCTCTGCTCCTGCTTTTTTCGCAGCGTCGGCGATGATCTCGTAGGCCTCCTCGCTGTCGCCGCCGAAATACACGGGACGCCCCTGCTTTATGATGCCTGCTTTGTGGGAAGCTATCTCCCCTATGGTATCACCGAGAAAAGCACTGTGATCCTTCTGCACATTTGTTATAACAGACAGCAGCGGAGCCTTTATGACGTTGGTGGAGTCAAGATCGCCGCCCATGCCGCACTCCACAACTGCGATATCACAGCCGCGGCGCACAAAGAGCTCAAAAGCCGCCGCCGTAAGGACTTCAAACTCCGTGGGCTTTTCGTCCATACTCTCGCACAGGGGAGCTATATCGCCGATAAGGTCGGCAAATTCCTGCTCTGATATCTCCTCGCCGCCTATGCGGAAGCTGTCCGTGATCTTTGTGATAGCGGGAGAGGAAAAGCCCCCGACTATATAGCCTGCACTTTTCAGCACCGAGGTCAGCATAGCCCCGAAGGAGCCCTTGCCGTTGGTGCCGGAGATATGCACCGTCTTTACTCTGTCCTGGGGATCGCCCATTATACGGAGGAGCTCCGTTATGCGCTCCAGCCCCAGCACGCTGCCTCTTTCGGCAGCCTTTTTCATATACTCAAGTGCTTCCGTGAAGTTCATTTTCTCTTTATCTTCTCAAGCTGCGCCGCAAATGCCTTGTTATTCAGGAGCATATAGATAATAGATGTCTCGATAACAGCCATAACGAGACAGGTAACAGGTCTCCAGATAAGCTGGGGTCTCATTGCGGGGAACAGGAAATAAAGCCCTGTGGTGTTTATTGCAAGTGAGCCGATAATCCTCGCGATCACAACTGCACAGGCAACTCTCGGGAGCGGCTTGCTCTTGAATATATAATTGTAGGAAAGACCTGCGAAAAAGCCTGTAGCCGCAGCTCCTACTGTGATAAGGGGCATAGGCGTCATGCCTGTGACAAGGCAGCCGATGAGGTCTGCGCCTGCACCTACTGCCGCACCGATGAACGGTCCGAAGAAAATGCCTGCCATGAGTATGGGCAGAGTCTCAGCGCTGATCCTGATCACGCTGAATATATCAACTCTCAGGGATTTTCCCACTACGCTGATTTCAATGAGCAGCGCTGCGAGAACCAGTACCTTTGTGCTGCCGAAAAGCCTGATATCGGACTTTATTGCAGCTGTTTTGTTGTTTACAGCCATAAAAATAACCTCCTTTTCCTCACTCATACGACAAGAAAAGAAGGCATAGTTTCTTTTTAGTTGTCCTATGAAGCGGGATGCAAAATACGAACCGTAAGCCGAAGCTTTTCGTTTGACCGACAACTCCCCGTTCGGTCAACACTGGAACATCAAAAGATGTAACGAACGTATTCTTACTCTTCAAAATATTGCAGTACCTTACTGCACCTATATTATACAGCGCAGCACCCTCTTTGTCAATAGTCTGACACACGTTTTTTCGCTGTTTTGCACTCTTTGTCAATTTGCTCTAAATGGTTCTGCACTTCAGGTTAATTTAGGTAAAAAAGCCGAAAATACATAAAACCCTTGACAAAGCCTCACAATAGTGATAAATTATAGTTAGCACTCAAAGAGTTAGAGTGCTAATGAGATCGTCAGAAGACCCGGAAAAGGAGGGAGTATCGTGGATGAAAGAAAACTGAAGATACTCGCTGCCGTGGTGGACGAATACGTCAGGACGGGCGAGCCCGTCGGTTCAAAATCGATCTCAAAGCTGGATAATATCAATGTTTCTTCCGCTACTATCCGCAACGATATGGCGGCTCTGGAGCAGCTGGGATACCTTGAACAGCCCCATACCTCGGCAGGCCGCGTGCCTACCTTCAAGGGCTACCGCCTGTACATCGACGAGCTCATGACTCCTCACGACCTTCCCGAAGAGGAAAAGCAGAGGATAGACGAGATGCTGGGCGACAGGGACACTCCCGAGGAGCTTCTGGTGCAGAACGCCGCAACGGCTCTCACAGAGATAACACAGTGCGCTGCGGTGGTCACCAATTCCGTTCCGAGATTCTCGGTAATATCAAAGGTGGAAGTTATCCCCACAGGAAAACGCCTCTACGTTATCCTGCTCATAACCTCCAGCGGAAACATCAAGAACAAGGCTTGCAGACTCGAATTCGACCTCAGCCATGAGCAGCTGGATTTCTTTACACATTATATAGAGGAAAACCTCAGCGGAGTCTCCGTAGACGAGCTCTCAGAGGAAATGATGGATAAGATGATAGCCGCGGTGAGCGCCTATATGGTATCGCTCTCGCCCCTCGTAAAGGGCATATGCGAGCTCTCCGAGGATCTCCGTCAGCAGGAGCTGACAGTCAGCGGAGGCGAAAAGCTCCTGTCCTGCGACGAGCTGGATAAAATGGAGGTCGTCAAGTTCAT
>CAMYYQ010000394.1 GCA_947303535.1 uncultured Ruminococcus sp. | reverse complement strand
CTGTGCAAAGAAGCCGTCTGTCCCCTGCTCTCTTATCTTATTCCAGAATACATTGTAAAACTCTGTACCTATTATCTTACGCTTCTGCTCGGGATCAGTAACGCCTTTGAGTGCAGCAAGGAACTGATCCTTACAGTTTACGCGAACGAAATTCATATCAAAAAGCTTTGTGAAGGTCTCTTCCACGAAGTCTCCCTCGTCCTTGCGCATGAGTCCCTGATCTACGAAAACGCAGGTGAGCTGCTTGCCAACTGCACGGCTGAGAAGTCCTGCTGCGACCGATGAATCTACACCGCCCGAAAGTCCGAGTATGACCTTCTTATCGCCTATCTGCTCGCGGAGCTTCTTGACTGTATTCTCAATGAAGTCGTCCATTACCCAGTCGCCTGTGCAGCCGCAGACCTTGTAGAGAAAGTTATGGAGTATCTGCTTTCCGTACTCACTGTGAGTTACCTCAGGGTGGAACTGTACAGCATAAAGCTTTCTCTCGGGAGCTTCAAATGCAGCACAGGGACAGTCCACAGACTTTGCAGTTACGCTGAAGCCCTCGGGGAGCTGACTTACAAAGTCGGTATGGCTCATCCATACAACGCTCTTTTCGGGAACTTCCTTAAATATAAGACTGTCTGTACCCTGATCTATTTCTATCTTACCGTATTCGCTCTTTTCACAGCTTTCTACCTTGCCGCCGAGAGTATAAGCCATTAACTGGCAGCCATAGCAGATGCCGAGTATAGGCACACCTATCTCAAATATCTCCTTCGATATATGCGGAGATGCAGGATCATACACACTGTTCGGACCGCCTGTGAAGATGATAGCGGCAGGCTTCATAGCCTTTATCTCACTTATAGGAGTATCAAATCGTTTTATCTCGCAGTATACACCGCACTCACGTACTCTTCGGGCAATGAGCTGATTGTACTGACCGCCGAAATCAAGAACGATACAAAGCTGGTTAGACATATTTTTCCTCCTTAACTTCCGCTTTACGGCAGCGGCACCGTATTTAAGAGCTATTAGCCTTTAGCCCTTAGCCTTTAGCAGGCGGCTTCGCCGCTTTACAAGCGGATAATATCTACCTCTGCAAATGCTAATGGCTAACAGCTAACGGCTAATTGCTTAACATGATCAAGCATAGCTTGATCATGTTATAATTATGCCATATTTCAAAGAAAATTTCAAGTCCTTCCTGCTGTTTTTTCAACGAATATAAATCGGTTGCACCAATTATAGTGATAATTAATAAAAAAATTATATACGCCTATTGAATTTAATTGCAATTTGTGGTATAATATTTATATAGTATTGTAAGGAGTATCGTATATGACACCAAAAGAAGAATTCATCTCGATATATAACGAAAATATACACCGCGAGGGGGCTGATAAGCTTCTGGAATACCTTGAAAAAAGCGACTTCTTTACTGCTCCCAGCAGTACACGTTTCCATGGTTCACATGAGGGTGGTCTTGTTGAACACAGTCTCAATGTTTACCACTGTCTCAAGGACTATCTTTCACGCCCGCGCACCAAAGAGCTCTACGGTATGGACTACTCAGAAGAAACTATCGCTCTTGTAGCACTTCTCCACGATGTCTGCAAGGTCAATTTCTATACCGTTGAGATGAGAAACAAAAAGAACGACGAAACAGGTCAATGGGAAAAAGTACCGTTTTACGCTATAAATGACACTCTACCATACGGTCATGGTGAAAAATCGGTATACATACTCTCGGGATTTTTCTACGGTGAAAACCGCCTTACCCGTGAGGAAGCTTTTGCAATACGCTATCACATGGGCTTTTCATACGGAGGTACCGAAGAAAGAGGTACTATCGGCAGGGCACTTGAAATGTACCCACTCGCTCTGGCACTGAACGTGGCCGATATGGAAGCATCCTACTACATGGAAGGCTCAAATAAATAAATGTAAGGAGTTTTGATTATGAACTGGTATGATAACGCCATAATCTACCACATTTATCCTCTCGGATTCTGTGGCGCACCTAAGTTCAACGACGGCAGCGAAGATGTTATCTATCGTCTTGACAAGGTGCTGGAATGGATACCCCATTTAAAGGAGATGAACGTTGACGCAGTTTACTTCGGACCTGTTTTTGAGTCCGTTGAGCATGGCTATGACACTATTGACTACAAAAAGATAGACAGACGTCTTGGCGATAATAATTCCTTCCGCTTTATATGCGACAGACTTCACGAAAACGGCATAAGAGTTATCCTTGACGGCGTTTTCAATCATGTAGGCAGAAAGTTCCCTCAGTTCGTTGATATACAGGAAAAAGGACAAGCTTCACAGTACTGTGACTGGTTCCAGAACCTTAATTTCGGCGGTCCGAGCCCATGCGGCGACCCGTTCTGGTATGAGGGCTGGAACGGACATTACAATCTTGTTAAGCTCAATCTTCGCAATGTAGGCGTTTGCGACCATATCATAGACGCTATCAATTACTGGATAGAGTCCTTCGGCATCGACGGTATCCGCTTTGATGCAGCCGATTGTCTTGACTTTGAGTTCATCAAGAGGATAAGAAGCTTCTGCAAAGGCAAAAAGCCTGATTTCTGGCTCATG
>CAMYYQ010000393.1 GCA_947303535.1 uncultured Ruminococcus sp. | reverse complement strand
GTCACACCTATACTGAAACAGGTGACTATATGGAGGCCCTTGTCAATGCTGCTGAAGGGCGAGGACGGCCCTCTGCTGCTGAACCTCCGCAATATATACGCTTTTGAGTACACGGGGAACAGACGCATAACCGTGTATACCAAGTCCGAGAAATACTGCATAAGAGGCAGCCTTTCGGATATATTCTCCCTTATCAATTCCGAGAGCTTCGTTTCGCCCCACAAGAGCTTTATTGTAAATATGGAGCACATAGACAAGCTCAACAACTTCACACTATACACCACTAACGGCATCGAAGTACCCGTTGCACAGAAAAAACTCAAGGAGTTCCACAACGAGTTCAGCCGTTTCATCAAGAATTATATCAGGCAGGGATGAGATATGGAATTTATAGTACACGCGGCAATAGCAATAGGATTTTTCATATACGCATTCGTAATATTCGATAAGATATACAGCTCAAAGAAGTTCCGGCTGCTCCCGAAGATACTCTTTATAGCGGGAGCCTCGCTGGTGATAGCTCTTGCGGATACCTTCCGCATACCGCTGCTGAATTCGCTGATGAGCTTCGTCTCCCTGCTGATAATGAACAATCTGTTCTACAAGCCCGAGGGCAAAGCGTATATCATATATGACGCCATGCTCACCATAATCTCCGTTATCGTGGAAATGCTGGCGGTGCTGTTGCTGGCCTTCTCCATAGGCGTATCCACGGAGATAATGCTGGACACTCCGAACCTGCTGGCGGCCTCTGCCATACTGTACAGCATCGTCATGATAGCCGTTGCAAAGAGCTTCCTGCTGCTGGTGTCGGGCAAGGGAATGAACAATATCAGGACTCATGAGTTCATCATGTTCCTGGTGCTCATCATAGGAGAGATACTGCTCCTCCACTTCCTCAACGATATCATCATATCCTCAAAGTCAAGGTACGAGATAGTGATTATCCTCCTCACCTTCCTTGCGCTGGATCTGTATCTGGCATATCTGCTCAGGACTATTTCCAAGGCATATCAGACGGAAAAGGAGCTTGAGCTGGTAACTCAGCAGTCAATGCTCCAGCTCAATGCCTACAACGAGCTCAACGAGAAGTACGCAGCTTCCAGAAGGGTAATACACGACGTCAGGAAGCATATATCCTCCCTGGAAGGCCTTATCAACGCCAACAGAGCCGATGAGGCGGAGCGCTACAAGGATCTGCTCAATGCAGAGCTCAACAAGCTCATGCCCCGCTTTGAGTGCGACAGTCCCATTCTCACCGTGGTCATCAACAACAAGCTTGATGCCGCCGAGAAAAAGAACGTTGACTTCAGGGTGGACGCGGAGTTCACAAGGATAGACTTTATTTCCAATCTTGATATCACCGCCATATTCTCAAATATGCTGGACAACGCCTTTGAGGCCTGTGCGGAGCTCCCCGAGGAGAACCGCAGGGTATGGCTGTCAATAACAAGGCGTAATTACTTCGTTTTCATATATCTTGAAAACAGTTACTCTGCTGTAACGCCGGATCCCGAGAAAGGCTTCAGGAGCACCAAGAAGCTCCATCAGGGCATCGGCCTTTCAAATATAAGGAGCGCCTGCGAAAAGTACCGCGGAAGCTTCAATGCACATACAGAGGATGGTATGTTCATCACCGAGGTGCTCATACCCATACCCGACGGAGAGAGCAGCGTCAGCTTCTCCGATAACGACATTTTCTGAGGCTGTGAAAGTATAAAAATGCAAATAGGCGGCGTTTAGTGCAAAGTTATTGACTTTTGCAAAATCAGAAATATAATATAATTAGGCGTCGACCCGAAGGTGCCCGCACATCATTTAGTCAGGAGGTATTCTTAATCATGAAGAAAACCGGGAACACTGTCAAGGCAAAAATAATGAAATCTATCGTATCAAGATCGGTTAAGGCCGCAGAGCAGAATGCCAATTCGGCTTGTGCATGGTGGCTCAACCAGCTTGACCCCCCAAAAGATCTCAGAAAACTCAGAAAATTCTAATCATTACTTATCATAATACATATTACAATAACTGCAATAATAACATTCTCTAAACTAACTTGCTAAGATTCTCTTTACTATCCCCATAACAGTCACAGCAACAGACGCGTATGTCTATCCATGGTACGCCGATTAACAATTATCGCAACAATGCTGCCTACAGCAAGACCTGCCACCAGTATCAGCTAAAACTCCGTCATATATTCAGTGCTATTCCTGAAAATTGATCGATCTGACAGGCAGATGACTGCGCAGTCACCTTTTCGGGCGACGGACCTAATTCAGGGCATTCGGTCATGTTATTGCGAGTGACTGCACATGGTATCATTTCGGATACCGCCTGAACGCTTGATCGCACCAACAGCTTTCATAACATATATCATATCCCCTAACGGAAAAAATCACCTGCCTTCATAAGGAGGCAGACGGTTTTTCCCGTCAGAAATCTTTTTTCGGTGATGATCATTGTAATGGCATTACTTATTCGGAACAAACAGTGAACCCTACGCTTTCAGATCTCTCTTAAAATAAACCATCTCTATATACCAAAAAAACGCTTGAAAGTATATTTTTTCAGAATTTCCTTTCATTCGCTTGTTTCG
>CAMYYQ010000392.1 GCA_947303535.1 uncultured Ruminococcus sp. | reverse complement strand
ATCTTACAAATCTTTCGATTATGGGACCTGTCTATAATGAAGGAAATGTTCACCATGATTTTCATGCGTGGCGTTTGGCGGACGATTACAATATTTACGTATTTGGCATAACGCTTCTCTGTGCTTTTGTCATCTTCATCACATGGCTGAAAAAGCACAAGGAGATACGCTATGAGCAGATATTCTTCGTACTTGCTGTAATGCTGCTCGTACCGCAGGCTATGACTACTATGGTACGCATGGAACGCTATGATCCAAAAAGCGGACTTTTCCTGCTCATTATGGGACTCTGCGGCGCATGGATAGCAGATACGGGAGCATACTTTACAGGTGTTGCTATCGGCAAGCACAAGCTCTGTCCTGAAATAAGCCCAAAGAAAACTATCGAGGGACTTGTTGGCGGTATCCTTACTACTGCTATTGCTTATACCGTTGCATTTTCATGCTATTACGGCTTTACTGCAAAGAGAGCAGCTATTGCCTTTGTAACAGGTGCAGTCTGCGCTGTTATAGGCACTGTGGGCGACCTTTCCGCATCAATGGTAAAGCGTCAGATAGGCTTTAAGGACTACGGAAAGATAATGCCCGGACACGGCGGACTTATGGATCGCTTTGACAGCGTTCTTTTTGTGCTGCCTACATTCTATGTATTCATCACCTTATTTGGTGTACAGTGATATTGCTGAAACGGACTATTCATGGATAGTCCATTTCGCATTTTATAGTGAGTTTTATCATAAAATCTTACGGGAAGATATTTCCGTGAAAAGGGGAAAAAACAATGGAAAAAACTGTGTCGATACTTGGCTCTACAGGTTCGATAGGTACGCAGTCTCTTGAGGTCTGCGAGAAGCATGGCATAAAGGTGGCAGCCCTTGCTGCTCACAGCAGCATCGAGGCTCTTGAGCAGCAGATAAGAAAATTCCGCCCTAAATATGCCTGCATATACAACGAAGCAAAGTACAGCGAGCTGAAAAGCCGTATTTCCGATATGGACGTTAAGCTCTATTCGGGAATGGAAGGACTCTGTACCCTTGCATCTCTGAAAGAAGCAGATATCGTTCTCAACTCTGTTGTGGGAATGGTTGGACTTCTGCCTACTCTTACAGCAATAGATGCAGGAAAAGACCTTGCACTTGCCAATAAAGAGACTCTCGTTGCAGGCGGTGAACTGGTAATGAAAGCCGCAGCCGACAGAGGTGTACGGATATATCCTGTTGACAGTGAACATTCGGCTATATTCCAATGCTTACAGGGTAATAAGCGTTCGCAGCTGAGCAAGATAATACTTACCGCTTCGGGAGGACCTTTCTTCGGCAGAAGCTACGATGAGCTGAAAAAAGTCACAAAGGCACAGGCACTTCACCACCCTAACTGGGAGATGGGCAATAAAATAACCATTGACTCTGCTACACTTATGAACAAGGGACTTGAATTCATTGAAGCAAAATGGCTTTTTGATCTTACTCCCGAGCAGATAGAGATAGTTGTTCATCGTCAGAGCGTGGTACATTCCGCAGTTGAGTACAATGATTATTCCGTCATTGCTCAGCTCGGTGTGCCTGATATGAAGATACCGATACAGTACGCGCTTCTTTATCCTGACAGAATGTCATGCCCTACAGGAAGGCTTTCGCTTACGGATTACGGAAAGCTCACATTTGAAAAGCCTGATTATGAAACATTCAAGTGCCTTTCAGCTGCTATAGAAGCTATAAAACGCGGCGGAGCTTATCCGTGTCTTGTTAATTCCGCAAATGAAGAGGCTGTAAGAGCATTTCTCAATGATGAGATAAAGTTCATAGAGATAGGCGAGATAGTATCGTCAGTGCTTGACAGATTTACAATATCGTATATAAAAAGCTATGAAGATGTTATGTCAGCAGATTTGTAAGAGAGCAGATAGAAGCAAAAAAAGCTCTCGGTTGAGAAAGGAGCACACTGCATGGGTGTTGTAATTGCAATTATTATTTTCGGTTTGATAGTCACTGTACATGAGTTCGGACATTTCATATGTGCCAAGCTCAGCGGCATAAAGGTACTTGAGTTTTCGGTAGGTATGGGACCAAAGCTCCTCCAGAAGCAGAAAGGCGAGACAAAGTATTCGCTGCGACTTCTTCCGCTGGGTGGTTACTGTGCTATGGAAGGTGAGGATTCCACCAATAAAGATCCAAGAAGCTTCCGTAATGCAAAGCTCTGGAAAAGAATGGTAGTTCTTGTTGCAGGTGCGGGAATGAACTTTGTTCTCGGTTTCGTTGCAATAATAATTTTCGTATGCATGATGGACGGAGTTCCGACTACAACAGTCAATGATTTCTCACAAACTGATGATGACGGTGTCATTACCTATTATGCAGAAAGCCTTGATACAGGTCTTGAAAGAGGCGACAAGATCATATCTATTGACGGAACAAGAGTATACAGTATCCTTGATTTCAACTATGTTTTTTATAACATGAACAAGCATGAAGGACACGAAGTGATCGTCAAGCGTAATGGCGAAAAGCTGAAATTAGATGACATAACTTTCGGCATCAAGGACGGCAGCGGAAAGTATGTTGATTTTTCAGTAATATACAAGAATAAGAATCCGCTCACTGTT
>CAMYYQ010000391.1 GCA_947303535.1 uncultured Ruminococcus sp. | reverse complement strand
TAATAATGCTTGTGTAGCACAGTTGGTAGTGCAGCTCATTCGTAATGAGCAGGTCTCGGACTGATTATAAAGCGACAGCCGTGCAGCACCCTTACAAAATTCAAAAATTTAATATGCTAGTGTAGCACAGTTGGTAGTGCAGCGCATTCGTAATGCGCAGGTCGCCCGTTCGAGCCGGGTCACTAGCTCCAAGTTGAAAGCTACATTTTTGTTGCATAATGCATAAAATGTAGCTTTGTTTTTGTCAACAATAAATATGGCGTATGCAAATCAATGCATACGCCTTTTTACATATAATTAATTATAGGAGCTGATGACAATGAAGGTCAATAATATGACGAATTATCGTAAGAGCAATGAAATCAAAAAAGGGATACGTCGAAAAATGCGTGAGGGCAAAGTATGGTTAAACTGTTCTCGATTTTTAGGCTATACCAAAGATGAGAATGGACATCTTGTAATCGTTGAGGATGAAGCAAGAATAGTAAAAAAGATATTTGAGCTATATCTTAATGGTTGGGGGTTCGCAAGATTAAAAAGTATCTTGAAGAAAACAAAATCAAGACTGTTACGGGGAAATATGAGTGGAGCACTTCGACTATTGACAGAATACTTGACAATGAAAAATATGTAGGAGATGTTATTATGCAGAAGAGTTTCACTGAAAACTCGTTGACAGGAAAACGGAAAAAGAATAATGGTGAACTTGATATGTATTTCATTGAAAATAATCATGAGCCAATAATCAGCAGAGATATCTTTGAAAGAGTAAAATTGAAAAAGAGAAAAATACTGCTTAATAATAAGGGATAAAGGCAAGCATATCCTTTATTATTGAATACAAGTAATGATCACACATATACTAATCTCAAATAATACAAGGAGAGTGTATATGAATCATCTGAAAAATGAAACAAGTCCTTATCTGCTTCAGCACGCAGACAATCCGGTTGACTGGTATCCGTGGTGCGGCGAGGCATTTGAACGGGCAAAGTCGGAGGATAAGCCGGTTTTCCTGAGTATCGGTTACAGCACCTGCCATTGGTGTCATGTTATGGCACATGAGAGCTTTGAGAATTCCGAAACAGCTGAACTGTTGAATAAAAACTTCATTTCTGTAAAAGTTGACCGCGAAGAGCGTCCCGACATTGACAGCGTGTATATGACGGTATGTCAGGCTTTTACCGGCAGTGGCGGCTGGCCGATGAGTGTTTTTATGACGTGGGACAAAAAGCCTTTTTTTGCAGGAACTTACTTTCCGATCACCCCTTGCTTTGGTATGCCAAGCTTCCGCGATGTACTCAATGCGGTCGTAATGCAGTGGGATACAGAACGTGAAAAGCTCATTCAGTCTGCGGAAAATATAACCGATATGCTGAAAAATACAGAATCGGTCAAGGGAAATAAAGTCAATGGTGACATAGTTGTAACTGCCGCTGAGATGCTCCGCAAGAGCTATGATAGTATTTACGGTGGATTCGGCTCTGCACCGAAGTTCCCTATTCCGCACGAGCTGATGTTCCTGATGTATTACGCAAAGATTAATAGCGATGAAACTGCACAGAAAATGGCAGAAAAAACTCTTATACAAATGAGGAAAGGCGGCATATTTGACCACATCGGCGGTGGCTTCTCGCGTTACTCTACCGACAGGTATTTCCTTGCTCCGCATTTTGAGAAGATGCTATACGACAACGCACTTCTTATCATCGCATATTCCGCTATGTACAGCCTTACGAGCTCGAAAGTATATCTTGAAACAACTATCAAGACAGCAGACTACATTCTCTGCGAGATGACTTCTCCCGAAGGCGGCTTCTATTCCGCGCAGGACGCAGACAGCGAGGGCGTTGAGGGAAAGCATTACACTTTCTCGGTCGATGAGATAACGTCTGTTCTTGGCGATAAGGGCAAGCATTTTTCCGAGACCTTTGATATCACAGAGCATGGAAATTTTGAGGGCGTAAATATACCGAATCTGCTGAAAAGCGGTGACCTTGATACCGATTTTGAAGCTGAATTCCAAAGTCTTTATGAGTACCGCAAAAAGCGTACTAAGCTTCATCTCGACGACAAAATACTGCTCTCGTGGAATTCGATGATGATAGCGGCGATGTCGATGCTTTACAGAGTGTCACATGAGGAAAAATACCTCCGTGCAGCTGAAAATGCACAGTGTTTCATTGAGGGAAATATTTCGGACGGAGAGCGTCTTTATACAAGCTTCCGTGACGGAAAACGCTCTGATAAGACATTTCTTGACGATCATGCTTACTATATCGCCGCACTTATTGAACTGTACAATTCTACGCTTGACAGGAAATATCTTACAAAAGCAGAGGAACTCTGTGCGGAGGCATTAAGGCGCTTTTATGACAAAAACGGCGGATTCAATATGTGCGAAACTACTGAGCTTTTTAAAAATCCGAAGGAACTGTATGACGGTGCTGTCCCAAGCGGAAACTCAATTATGGCATACGATCTTATACGGCTGCATCAGCTCACAGAAAAGGAAGAATATCGAGAATGTGCGGAAAAACAGCTTGATTTCATGTCGGCGCAGTCACAGGACTATCCCTCAGGACATTGTATGTTTCTGCTTGCAAAG
>CAMYYQ010000390.1 GCA_947303535.1 uncultured Ruminococcus sp. | reverse complement strand
CGTTGGCAAGAGGGCTGTCCACATATACGGGGAAGCCGTCGTGACCCTTGACGAGACCTTCCGCCTTTATATGGCGGATAAAGTACAGCATTTCCTGGGTCCTGCCCACTGCGAAGGAGGGGATAATGACGCTGCCGCCGCGGTCGAAGGTCTCCTGGAGCACCTTTGCAAGGGAGGAGGTATAATCGGTGGGGCGGTCGTGAACGCGGTTTCCGTAGGTGGATTCGATCATGACGTAGTCAGCGGACTCGATGAACTGTGGATCGCGGATAAGGGGCTGATCCACATTGCCGATATCGCCCGAAAAGACAATGGTCTTTGTTATGCCGTTCTCGGTGAGAGTGAGGATAATGCTTGATGAGCCGAGAAGGTGTCCTGCATCGCGGAACCTGACAGTGATACCCTCTGCGATCTCCGCCTCGGTCTCGTATTTGTGGGGAACGAAGAGCTCGATGGCACCGATAGCGTCCTCCATGGTATATATGGGCTCAAAGGGCGCCTCGCCGCGTCTTGCGGCCTTGCGGTTGCGCCATTCCGCTTCAAATTCCTGTATGTGAGCGCTGTCGCGGAGCATGACCGAGCAGAGATTTGCCGTTGCTTCCGTAGCGTGTATCTGACCTTTGAATCCTCCTGCATAGAGGAGAGGGAGCAGACCCGAGTGGTCGATATGAGCGTGGGTGAGGAGTACAAAGTCGATATTAGAGGGAGCCGCAGGCACCTGAACGTTCTCGAAAATATCCTCTCCCTGCTGCATACCGAAGTCAACAAGGAATTTTTTGCCGCAGGCTTCTATATAAGTGCAGCTGCCCGTAACTTCATGGGTAGCGCCTATAAAAGTCATTTTCATAGAAAAACCTCCTGTGATAAATCAAAATTTGTAGGGGACTCCGTCCTCGTCGTCCCGCCGATTACAGTCATTTATAATAAACGTATATTTTGCGGACGGCCAATGGCCGTCCCTACAAGTACAAATGTTGATCTACTATATTATAACACATCTGATCTGATATGTCTACAATAAAATGCAGCTTTTATTTAATGACAAACGATAAAAATTTATCGTGTAAGCTGCACAAAACGCCTCTTTTCAGGTACTGGCATTTATATGCAAACATACAATAATTAACGATAAACGATAAAAAACAGTTGACAAACGTTAATTCTCATGGTATTATAGGATCACGGAAGGGGAAACGACTTCCAAAGCAGTAAAATGATATGGGACATTATAAGGAGGTACGATCATGAAAGGAACAAATACAGTTTTAAAGGACAAGAGCATAAGAAAGATCAACGGCCTGGGCAAGGCAAGCAGAATACTGCTGACCATTGCCTTTGTGGTAATAACAGTCAGCATAGTAATGTGCATAGTGCTGGGGATATACTTCCTGACTTTGCCGGACGACGCTGTAAGCGTAAACGCTGATCTTGGCGGCAGGATAACCGTCAGCAGCGAGGTGCCAGAAAATATGATAAAGGTCGAGGAGGACGACATAGATATCGGAAAGGGTAAAAATCACCTGGTATACAACGTTACCGAGACCAGGGCAGAGGACGGAAGCAGGATATATGATATCAGTCTGGGTCTTGACAAGGCGGCAGGCATGGGCTTCAAGTTCCTGTGCATGGGACTTATGTTTCTGGCAGCGGTAAGCATGACATTCATTGCAGTCATAGTCATATTCGGCAAGAGACTGGCAAAGGCACTGGAAAAGTGCAGCTCGCCCTTTGAGGAAAACGTTATAAAGAAGATGAAGGCCTTCGGTATCTCTATGATACCATGGGCGGGGTTCAAGCTCATCATCGGTACTATCGGAGGTATCACAACAGCCATATTCGTACTTGTGGTGCTGCTTTTCATAGCTGTATTCAACTACGGCGCAAAGCTCCAGAAGGAATCCGACGAAACACTGTGAGGTGAGCCTATGTCGATCATATTAAGACTTGACCGCGTAATGGCGGACAGAAAAATGAGCCTCAACGAGCTCAGCGAGCGCGTGGGTGTAACAAATGTGAACCTCTCCAAGCTGAAGACGGGAAAGGTCAGCGCAATACGCTTTTCCACGCTGAACGCCATATGCAGGGTGCTTCAGTGTCAGCCGGGAGATATACTGGAGTTCATAGACGACGGCAAGGAATGACGGAACGGGGTATATGATACAGGGATATGATATAAAGAGCCCGAAGGCAGCAAGAGCTGCTTTCGGGCTCGTTTCGTTCATATGCGGGAGATTCAGCGCTTGCCGATTACCTCTCTCAGGTCATAGGACAGCTCAAAGGCGCCGTCCTCACATTCGCTGTAAAAGCAGCTGACTATGCGGCTTGCCACAAGGTGACCGCCGTCGTCGTCCGCACCCACAAGGAGCACGATTATCCTGTTGTCTCCGCACACCGAAGCCATATCGCCGCGGCGCAGGCAGAGCCTTACGGCCTCGGAGAGTATGTTCATGTTCTTTTTCCGCAGCTCGGAGCCGCGGTCCTCGGCGCAGGACAGGGACATCACCAGCATCTGTGCGGAGCTCCCCGACCTTTCCAGCAGTCTCATTACAAAGCGGAAAATGCTGGTGAACTCCACGGAGCGCACGCAGAAGGCTCCTGCCTCATGGTCGCTG
>CAMYYQ010000389.1 GCA_947303535.1 uncultured Ruminococcus sp. | reverse complement strand
CGCCTTCCATTAGTTTAAGATCATATGCAGACTTCTCTCCCGGGCGTTTGGTTATTATCTCTCCGTTATCATTGAGACGATAATTATCGCCGATATATTCCCATTTTTCTTCTTTCTTCCCAAACATCTCCACACCTGCCAGTGTATCATTTATTCATAAGAGCACCGTGGATAGCGTCAGTAAGTATCCTTTCGACTCTTTTTGCATCGCTGATATTATACATACCAATGATGTTATTGTTTCTGCTGCTGCCCCTCATGGGTCTTGTCAGGTACATCGTTATATAGCCCTTGCCATTGCTGCCCGCTGTGGAGCTTACCCTTGTTATATTTTCAAGAGGGATAGAGGTCTGTCCCGAGTTGTTTATGATAATAAGTCTTTTATCTGTTATGCCATATAGTCCTGCTGTAGAGCCTGACAGCATCATTATGCTCACCACAAGCATTATTATTCCCACAACAGCCATTACAACGGTACACATAAGGATTATGGACAGGAGCAGCATTATGCCGCCTGCTTTGGCACTGCCGTTCTTCTGAGAAAGATTATCCTTTCCACCTGCCCAAAGAAGATGTTCATTGGGCATGAGGAGCTTTTCAAAGCGGCTTTCAAGGCTTACATAATTATCGTAGGAACGCTGTTCATCGGTGATGTCTTCATAGGTCTGCTCATGACTGTGATCGCACTCTCTTACATCGGTAATATCTTCGTAGGTCTGCTCATGATCGTGATCGCACTCGCTTCGGTACTCCTCTGACGGTGCAATATAGTCATCATCATACTTTGAGGAATACTTTTCATTATATGCGTCATAGTCCTCATCTCGTCTCCTGCCGAACATCTGCTCACCCCCTGTATAAGCTTATGTATATCAGAAGCCCTGCCTGCGCTCGGCTTCTCTTGCCTTATCATAGGCGTTTGGCAATTCTTTCTGTGCTTTTATGATGTCTGCAACTTTTTCGCAGTCCTGAACATCATAGAGTTTACGCCACCTTACTTTATATTCTTTGGTGTGGTGACCGGTTCTTCTTTTTCTTAAATATGAAAAACAGAGGGAAACAGTCCCCATATCACTGTTTTTCTTTTTATCCACAGTCACAAAAGATATATGATGATACGGTATCTCTTTATACTTCTCACCTTTGAATATGAGTACCCTTTTATCGGTCAGCAGATATGCTGCGGAACGCTCTATACCCGCAGATATAATTATTAATCCGATGATAATAAAGACAAGGGCTGAATAAGCGCGCTCATTCAGCAGTACATACAGACCTGCGATAACACAAGCCGCTCCTAAAACGATCGGAATGATACCTTCGCTCAAATGCAACTTTTTCTTCTCGGGTATATGGCTCCAGAGTATCTGCTCGCCGTCTTTAAGGTAATTCTCAAATTCGATATCAGCCATATTTTGCTCCTAAAGGGAAAACGCTGTATATCAGCTTCTGTAATCTCCGTTTATCTTTACGTAATCGTAAGTAAGGTCGCAGCCCCATGCGATAGCCTTGCCCTGACCTTCGCCGAGAGAAATGAGTATCTTTATCTCTTCTTCCTGGAGTATCTTCTTTGCAAGAACTTCCGAGAACTCTATAACGTTGCCCTTTCGTCCGAGTGGGATAACTCCGCCTGCGGAAGCCATTTCAATATCTACCTTTCTGATATCGAAATCAGCATCTGCATATCCAAGAGCGCAGAAGATTCTACCTGCGTTTGCGTCCTCACCGAATATCATAGCCTTGATAAGGCTTGAACCGATAACGGACTTTGCTACCTTTTCAGCTATATCGTCATTCTCTGCACCTCTTACAGCGCACTCAACAAGCTTTGTAGCACCCTCGCCGTCACGAGCCATCATTCTTGCAAGGTTCATCATGATAGTGTAGAGAGCGTGCTTGAACTTTTCAAAGTTCTCGTCCTCTGTAGTTACAGGAGTATTTCCTGCCTCGCCCGATGCCATGATGCATACCATATCGTTTGTGGAAGTATCGCCGTCAACGCTTGCTCTGTTGAGAGTAACCTTTACGATATCGCTGAGGGCGCGCTGTATCATCTCAGCTGAGATGTCAGCATCTGTTGTAAGGAAAGTAAGGGTTGTTGCCATATTAGGGTGTATCATACCGCTGCCCTTGAGCATACCGCCCATAGTGCAGTTCTTACCGCCCATTTCAAATGTTACGGCAATTTCCTTTTCCTGTGTATCTGTAGTCATTATAGCTTCGAGAGCGCGCTTGTTTCCGTCATATGTAAGACCGTCTTTAAGCTCGCCCATAGCGTTTGCGATAGGCTCGATAGGGAGCACCTGACCAATAACGCCTGTAGAAGCTACGATAACATCATTTTCATCTATTCCGAGAGCCTCGGCAGCAAGCTGACACATCTTTGTTGCCTTCTCTACGCCGTCAGGATTACAGGTATTTGCATTTACCGAGTTTACGATAACAGCTCTTGCCTTTCCGTCCTTGATATGCTCCTTTGTTACGATGATAGGAGCTCCCTTGACTTTATTTGTTGTATATACGGCAGCTGCCTGGCACTCTTTATCTGCAACGATAAGTGCAAGGTCGTTTTTCTTCTTGGCTGCGGGGATAGCGTTGTTTGCAGCAGCATTTGCTGCGTCCATCTCACCAAGG
>CAMYYQ010000388.1 GCA_947303535.1 uncultured Ruminococcus sp. | reverse complement strand
CCGGGCAAGGCTATGTGCCGCGATGAGGAGTCTCTTGAGTACCTCAAGCGCTCCGTAGAGTTCAGGATAAAGAGAGAATCGGACAAGAAGTGATATGAAAAAACGGGAAAGGCTGTGCAGGTGGTCTTTCCCGTTATGTATGAGCAGATCGTTACAAATGTCACTGCGAAAGTTATTCCCGTCATCTTGAAAAAACAGTCGTGATAGTATATAATCAGGTCATAGAGAGGGACAGAGAGCCTTCGGAAGGAGTGACTGATATGACAGTTGATTACTATGAGATAAAAGGCTGTGCTTTTGATATGTACTGCGGCAGGCCAGCAATTTTCGCACCTGTAGGGACAGCGGCGGATATAATGGCAAACTACGGCTTTTCACTGATGAACGACGGCAGATATGTGCATTTTCTGGATCAGCAGGAATACTATCATGTAATGATGCAGAGCGGCTGTGAAAGGGTGGTTTTCGACTATTCCACATGGGTGAATATATCAAGTTTTTACAGCGCACGCAGATACGAGCTTGGACTTCCCGTGGCCAATTATCAGGATAGAAGCGCCGGCACGACTCCCAATATGCTCTGCGGCATAAGTCTGGGGCTGTTCTGCTTCAGCGTGGTTTCCGTATTTATTATACCTTATTTTTCCCTTGCGGCATTTATCGCAGCCATAGTGCTTATGATAATCGTAAGGGCAAGCTATCCGAAGAATACCTTCGGTCTGGTGCTGATGATACTCTATATCGCAGTAGTGGCCATTTCGTTTATCGCAGGTATCCTGCTGCTGGCGGCCTGCTATCAGATGTTAAAGGGACTATACTTGCGCCGCCTATGGCTGCATTCTTCGCAATACTGGTCATGCAGCTCTACACTGGCGGCAAGGGCGTAGGCGTTTCCTCGGTGGGAGGCGCTCTGGGTATGTACATGAGCGCCTTTACAATGGCTCTCATATCACGGGACCGCAGCTGCGGACGGATACTTATTGAGAGCTGCACGGTGACGCTTCCGCTGATGTACAGCATAGCAAAGCTCGGCTGCCTGATGGCAGGCTGCTGCCACGGCATGGACTACAGCGGACCTCTTGCGCTGGAATACAGCGGCAGAGCAGGGGAGATATGCGTGTTTCCCGTACAGATAGCGGAGTCCGCGGCGTTCCTTGTCATATTCGTTATAGCTTTGGTCATGCACGCAGGACGCAGGCACTGTACTGTTCCTGCCGTCATACTTATGTCAGCGGCGGCAAAGGGGCTGCTGGACTTTCTCCGTGCTTCACATACGGGGAAGATCATATCCCTGAACCAGATATTCTGTATCACTGCCGCGGTCATATGTGCGGGAGCGGTTATATATCAGAGGAAAAAGAGATTAGCAGAGAGCGTATAGAAAAAACAGGCAGTCACCGTTATGGGTGACTGCCTTTTATATCAATTATTATGATATGTAGTCAACTGCTGCCTTGTAGTATTCATAGAGTGCGCACATAGCGTAGAGCTCTGAATTATCAATGGGATCTACTACGCACATATAAGCGTATGACAGAGCAGATACCTTATAGGTAGATGTGCCCTTCTTTGTGATGATCTCAAGGGTATGTGTATCGCCCAGCTTATGAGCGGGGATACCCGATACAGCTACCTGATAGCGGCCGTCATCAAGCTTCTTGGGAGTTACCTTCTTGCCGTCAAGCTTCATGGAAACGCTGCCATTATAGTTTTCGGCAAGAGATACCTTCAGTGTGAGTTTTGTATTTGCGTCGAGAGTGAGTGTCTGATTCTTGACGTCGCTGTTGAAGTTCTCGACCTTCTCGTAAGCCTTCAGAGCTTCTGTGTACTTCTCGCGGTTCTTGGCGAGCCTGAAATCGGCATTGTTTCTGTATGCTTTCTCCATAGCCTGGTGATCCCACCAGCTCCAGCCTGCTGCGGAGTGGTCGTACAGATACTTCTGCATATAGTATCCGTAGTCATTGGTGCTCTTGATAAGGTTCCAGATCTTTTCACCGTCATTCTCGTTGAACTTATTCATATAATCCTCTGCGGAAGCCCATGTTTCAAGAGTTGCGTCTTCGCCGTCCTTATCGAGGTAATAGAGGATAGCGTGTACCTGATCTGCCATTGAGATAGAATTGAGCATACAGGTGAAGCAGTAAGCTGTTTTCTTGCTGTTCATCTTGTTTCTGTTGAGTGGAACGGTCTGGGTGCCGCCGTTAACATAGAACTCAACGTATGCTTCGTCAAGGTATTCATCGGGCACGTTGGCGAAATCAACGTAGAAGTTGAGGCTGATAGCGCCGCCGAGAGTCATGGAGTTGCTTATGAAAGCTACCTCCTTGTCCTTCCAGATTGCGGTGTAGGTGCGATTTTCATAGGGCTGTACATAATCGCCGGGATTGAACAAGCCGTCGCAGTCCCAGTAATCGAATACCTTGCCCTCGGGAGGAGTAAAGGTACAATCGGGAATAGTATAACAACCTTCCTCGTTTACCGTAATGGGATCCATTGTGCCTGTACCGCCGTTAGCATCAAAGTCAGCTCTAAAAGGCTCAGCATATGCAAGGCTGAATGACCATGTATAATAGTATTCCAACGGGTCAAATTCATCTGGATCAGGTTGAAAACTATCTTCCTCAAAGTTTTCGCAGCAAATGCCTATAGGA
>CAMYYQ010000387.1 GCA_947303535.1 uncultured Ruminococcus sp. | reverse complement strand
TGTAATTCCAGTAACCACCAGTCCTGAGCTTCACTGGTCTTTCCTTTTTCCGTTTTCATTTCGATGTACAGACCATGCCATTTTCCCCTCGGGACAGGAAGGTGCAGATCGGGTACACCTTTTTTTAGTCCCATGAGCTTCAGCAGTCTGCCTGTGATCTGCGAGCACTTGCGCTCGTTTGGAATATGATACAGGAGTTTCAGCTCAGGATAAGCCGTTCTGACCTGCGGCTGCTGAGACCACTTAATCACCTGCATCTGATGCTGCGCTTCTGTCATTTTTTCATACCTCCTACAAGTACACGGTTAAGTATCTGCGATGCTTGCAGCTTCGTGAGATCATTGAAATTGATCTCGTCACTGTATTTCCTGCACTTTTTCTTGATGAGACTTTTCTGAGCTTCCGACGCAGGGAACTTTCCCCACGCTCTTGCCTTGTCGATATTCCAGATATACTCGCTGTCCTTGAAGTCTGTTGATAGCCTCATATACGCCCTGTCAATAGCTGTCTGCATATCCACTTCCTCATTCCCGAGGATAACATTGCCGAGAGAGTCGGGACAAGGTATGCGAAGCCGTTTCCTGTCTGGTAGCGAGCAGACCAGTGAGCCGTCAGGCATACGGAAGAAATTGACTCCGTGAAGATTGTACTCCATTTCCTGTGCCCACAGGTCCACGATCTCAACATTCCTGATCCAGCTCTGCGGATTGTCAGCTGCTCTTTCAGCCAGTACAGGCAGATCAAACAGATCGCCCTCCATAGAGTCCTGTCTTTTCTTCGGAAGCTGTGATATATCCAGTCCTATAAGTGTAGGAGCTGTGCAGAGCGACTTCTTGCCTGTCACTCCCACGCAGTCTATAAGTGTGAGCTTTTCCTTGTCGGGGTGAAGTCTGAGACCGCGTCCTACCATTTGAGTATAAAGGCTTTCCGACTGTGTAGGCCTTGCTATGATAACGGTCTCTACAAGAGGTATGTCCGTACCCTCTGTGAAAACCATGCAATTGATAAGGCAGGGGATCTCCCTGCGCGTGAACGCTTCGATAAGCTCTGCGCGGTTCTTGGTTTCGCCTGTGATGACCATTGACTGAGGTATCCGCTGTGAGATAGCATTTGCGTGCTTTACCGAAGCCGCGAATATAAGTGTCGCACCTTTTGCAAGAGTGCGGTAAGCCTCTGCAATAGCGTCCTCTGTGCCGTCCATAGCTTCTTCAAGCTCCCCGGGAGCATAGTCGCCGCACCGTGTATGCACACTGCTCAGATCGTAGCCGATATCCACGCGCTTGCAGTCTATGTCGCAGAGGTAGCCGTTCTTGATGCCCCATTTAAGGTCGCGCTTGAAAACTATCTCCTGATACACGTCATTGAGCCTTGCACCGTCCGCTCTGTTCGGAGTCGCCGTGAAACCGATAGTCTGTCGGGGACGGAAGTGCTCCAGGACTTTCTTGTATGTAGTCGCCGCGCTGTGATGAGCTTCATCAACTATGATAGTATCGAATTCGTCAGCCCCGAAGCGGTCAAGCCGCCGCACTATGGACTGCACCGAAGCGGAAATGACTTCCTCTCCTGAGGACTTGTCCTTTGCCATTTCCACGCCTGTGGAGCAGGTGAAGTATTTCAGCGGCTGACGCACAAGCTCCTCGCGGTGGGATAGTATGAGCATACGTCCCTGACGTTTAAGATTTGCGAAGGTAACAGTCTTTCCGAGACCTGTCGCCATTTGTACGAGCCATGAGCCAGCGCCTTTTTTGTCTAATATATCTATACACTCTTGCTGATAGTCTCTCAGCTTTATCAACTTTGTACACTTCCTTTCTTTTTGTGGCACTGTGGAACAAGTGTGGCACAGTTGTGCCACAAAATAATTGGCTATTTTAAGCCGTTTGCGGTGTGTTGTGGCACTGTGGCACAAAATCGCGCATTACCTATACGGAACAACACATACCATATTTCATACTATGTTGAATAAAAAGCAATATATATACGGGGGAATTGTGCCACAGTGCCACAGGTGCGATTTATAGCCGTTTGTGAACCGTATTCCTGTGCCACAACTTGTGCCACACTATGGTAAAAGGTATTCATACCCCTCAAATTCTGATGCTGCCGCAGGTTCTTCAGAGCTGAGTATCATCACAACACATTCGGTATTGACACCATTTATGCGTTTTCCTCGCGTGAAGCGTCTGCCCCTTGTCTGGATAAGGTCTCTTGTTTTCAGCCATGAGAGCAGCGCCCTGTCATCGAAGCCGTTGTCCCTCACTGCCTTCACAAAGATGCTCTTATTGATGTAAGCGATATCGCCCTCGATAACTCCGTAGATGTCGCCCTGAGGCTCGATGTCGATGCCGTCAGCGTCCTTGTGCCGGAACTTGTTGCTGTTTGCCGATACCCAGTCGCACATATACTGATAGCCGCGCTCACCTGCCGAAACGCTCGCCTTTGATTTGAGGAACTCCGAGATATTTTCAATTGTGAGAGCTGTCCCTGTGTGGAATATAAACCTGTCCGCAAGCTCGTCCCCGAGGATAAGCATTGCCGCAGCCATTGCCTGCTTTTCAGTAGTCTCGCCCTGTGACAGCATCTTGAACAGCTCCGCGTATCTCTCCTTAGCTTCCTCTATTACCTCATTGGTAAGAGCCTCAACGAACTTATATCCTGCATGGC
>CAMYYQ010000386.1 GCA_947303535.1 uncultured Ruminococcus sp. | reverse complement strand
CTTTGTTGTGCGCATTGCAGAACGTAATCTATGACTTCTACCTTAGTAGTCAGTATTCTCTTACATACATTGAGAGAATGGAGTTTTCCGTCAGAGAACAGCTTATAAGTGTTTCTGATGCCTAATCCAAGCATTTCGCTTACGTCTTTGACTGTCACAATATCAGGGTATTTACTAAAGAGCTTGTCATAGGCTTCATAGTCCGTCATAAGCCAATCCTCCTTATCCCTATATCTCGTAGTTATAGCCTTGATGAATATTCAATTTTCAAGTTACTTTGCCGTAAGAACGGCAGTACATCGTCTATCCGTTATTTTTATGCCCGAAATTGATGTACTGTTGGCAGCTTCCCCCTCAGAATGAGAAGAAGCTCCCGACAGCATATCAGCCGTCAAACAAAACTAAGAGGAATGTGTGAGATGCCTTTGGCAATGTCCGCCCCGAAAGACGGACACTCCCAACAGCATCTCTGCTGTTGATAGAAAATAAAAGGAATTAACATGAAAGCATAGTTGAAAGTATGGGACGGTGCGGCAAATGGAAAAACCGTACCGCCCCTCATCACGGAGGATAGGATATGTCAGCGAGTGATCCGTACCCCTTTCAGAGATCAGTGGTATGAACCCCTCTATCTATCAACCGAGGATTTTGCAAAATCGGGAAGGTTTTTCCGATATTTCTTTCTTCAAAAAGAAAAAATCGGCGTTCTGCACATATTTCTTCATTCATTTTCATGCAAGATGATATACTCCTTGAGTTTCTGTTTGGCAATCTTGATTCGGTAACGTACCTTATCAATTGATAAGCCGTATTTCTCAACGAGATACCACATAGTCACCTTGTCCTCTCTCAGAAAGTAGTCCCGTATCAGCTCATACCCTTCAGGAAAATCTGCTTTCAGCAGCTCTAAAGCCTCCGGCAGATAGTCAAGCCTGTTCCGATGCCTGGTCTGCTCCTGTTCTTCTTCCTCACTTATGGGGATACTTGCAGGATCGGGATTCGCAGCGAGAACCTCGTCGAAATCAGGATAGATCATTCCGTTTTCTGCATCTTTCTCCTCAAGGTATCTCTCTTTCCGCAGGAGCTTGTTATACTCCCTCTCGATGTTACGGGGAACGTCATCACCGAAATGGACATACATGAATCTCCCCATTACTCGCCGTCCTCCTTAGCAGAGGTCAGGTTTGTAAGAGGTTTTGCATGGATTGCCGTCAACTGGTCATTGCAGGCTATCAGTGTATATCGCTTGTCAAAGGCACAACCGTCAAGATATGCCCTTATGATATATTTATCTGATTGACTGAAATCACGCTCACAAGGCATCTCATACAGCAGGAGCGAAAACAAGTGACGCTGCCTGCAAGGGTGAAGTCTGAGTGCTATACAGACCGCACAGAGATAATCATATCGTATCTTCCTCTTTCCTGAAAGATAGCGTGAGAGCGTAGAGGAAGCAATACCCGTCACCTTTGACAGCATATTTTGGCTAATGCCGATCTCGCCTAAATACCGACCTATCGCCAAGCTAAAGCTGTCCGTATGCTGCTCAATTAGATCATCAGTCCCGTAAACGTAGACTTCGTAGCTTTGCGGCTCCTCCAGTTCGCTGAATAATGGAATCTGAGGAGTATGTAAATCATTCATCATACTGGTTCCGTCCTTTCTGTCGGACGGAAATCAGCAAATGAACATAGTAAGCCTGTCATTCGGAATATACCCGTCCGACAATCAAACATTACTCGTCCATTCGATTGTTCCATATTCAGTTTCCATACAGTGATCGAGTAACCCTCCTGCGCAGTAAGGTTCACCGTTGGAGCAACGCGCCGATGCGTTCTATATTATTATGAACCATTACAGCGTAAAAAGCAACTTCTCAGCGTTCCCGTTCGGGAACACCCGATTTTTATAAAAGCCCCCTCTTCCCTGCACTTTTCGATAATGCACTACCGATTCAACATTTCCACCTAACTGATTCAAACCGCAGTCCCATGTTGAAAATAACTCTTTGTGCAAAATTATAGTGCGGCAACTTTTCACCAAAATTTCATCTTTCTATCACATTAGGCATAGGAAAAAGGGCGGCCTGATCTGCTCAGACCGCCCCTTATGCCGAGAGTTTACAGCATAACATACTCAACTTCTGTATCAGCACAAACAAATCCGCAAGGCAATCAATGCAGACCGTGATCTATTATCATCGTCCAGTACACAGCTATCACCTCCTAAAGACCGTAATGGATTACCGATCAAGTCTTGTATGGAACTGTTCAATGACATCACAAAAGTATCGAGTTGTATGCTTGTCTGCTTCCATTATACGAAACCAGTTGGACAAAATTTGGCTTTCTGGAAACATCTTTTCATTTTTTATTATATCATTTCAGATAGACAGAATTTGTACTTCTGGCGTTAATTCTCTTGCGATCATTGCAGGAGTGGCAGCTCTCGCAGGAGTCGGCGGTGCTGGCTACTATATCATGAAGAAACGGAAGTGATGATATGATTTTTCACAGCAAGCAAAAGGTAAACGGCGCACCTGCGTGGGAAGTTGATACCGACACGCAGACGGTACGCCACCGCAACCCCAAGACGGGCGAAACGGAGCGCTATGTGTTTCACACCTACCAAATAAGGTATTATCTTTACTCCATAATCATCAGGTAATCCACACTCAT
>CAMYYQ010000385.1 GCA_947303535.1 uncultured Ruminococcus sp. | reverse complement strand
TGCAATGGCTTTTTCGGATTGGACAACTGGCTCTTTCGATGATATAATAAAGCCATACCAAACGAAAGGAGCGGTAAAATGGACAACAGAATATCCTATGTGCTTGGTATGCTCCGCTCTATCGTGAGAGGAACAGACCGAATGTGCAGCACAGAACGATGTTGAATTGATAAGCAAATTTAGCTGAAAACATTAAGTGTATAACCTCCTAAAAATACATTTATATGAATGACTTGCAGCTTCTTCGGCGACGAAGAAGCTGTTTTTGTACAATGGGAATACCTCGGCATATAGCCTTATCTTATAGCTTCCAATCAAACATTCGGATTGGACAAAACGCAAAACACAGGTTATAATATATACATACCCAACAGGAAAGGAGCTGTACAAATGGTAACAAGAAAGGATTCCATACAGCACATTTTCCGCTTAGTACTCATCTGTACAGAGCGGATGTGGAAAACAGAACGATGTTGAACGTCTGACCAACTAAAAACCTCCTAAATAATATGTGCCATAAAAAATATACAAAGGTGATAGTTATGATATTGAAAAGTTCTATCAGCTTTTTCAGAAAAGTGTTTGAAAGTAATATGTATTCCATTAGTACAGAAACAGGACAAGTGATATTTGATCCGCAATCAGTTTCTGATGACAGTATCATAACTGATGCTGAAAAAGAAAAATAAATGAACTGCCCCACTTTGTGCATACAGCGCAAGGTGGGGCAGTTCGATAATTCTGAGTGTTGATTTTATTATAGCATTATTTGTAAGGCTCGATAGTAACTATAGAACCATCGGCGTTATATTTAAGCTCTGTGAACTTAACGCAGCGTCTGTGGTTTATTCCGTTTGAGAGCTCAGCATCGTGATAGAAGAGATACCACTTTCCCTCATACTCCACGATGGAATGATGAGTAGTCCAGCCTATCACAGGTTCCATGATCTTTCCTCTGAATGTAAACGGACCTGTAGGTGAATCAGATGTGGCATAGACCAGATAATGTGTCGTGCCTGTTGAATATGAAAGGTAATATGTACCATTGTATTTATGCATCCACGGACCTTCAAAATAGCGTCTGTCCTCATCTCCTGCAAGGATATCATCGCCGTTTTCGTCAACGATCTTTACGTGGAAGGGTTCGGAAGCGAGAGCGTTGCAGTCGCTGTTAAGTTCTGCACAATACGGAGCAAAAGCCGGCTTGTCGGGAGCCGGTTCCTTGCCTTCGGGATCAAAGCTGCCAGTTTCCCACTTTTCAAGCTGACCGCCCCAGAGACCGCCATAGAACATATATATTTTACCGTCATCGTCAACAAAGACGCATGGATCAATACTGCAAGTACCCTTGATAAAGTCATCATCAGGTTTGAACGGACCTGTAGGACTGTCACTGTGAGCCGCACCTATACGGAAGATACCATTTTTGTCGCGGGCAGGGAAGATGAGGTGGTATTTGCCATTAGAGTATGCAAGATCAGGTGCCCACATCTGCTTGCTTACCCACTTGACATCTCTCATGTGGAGAGCTTCACCGTTGTCAACACATGGTGAATCTATGCTGTCCATAGAAAGGACGTGGTAGTCCTCCATACGGTACTCGTCACCCTCGTCGTTGTCCTCGCCGTTGTGGGGGATATCATGTGAGGGGTAAATGTATATTTTTCCATTGAAAACGTGAGCGGAGGGGTCTGCTGTAAAAATATGTGTTACTAATGGTTTCCTTTGTTGGCTCATAAACGATTTCCTCCATATAATCTTAAACTTTTTTATAATTATATCATACAAAAACTTTTTACACAAGCCAATATTTGCGTTCGTTGTTTACAAAATTGCGAATCCGTTTAATCCCAGTGTTTTGTGCTGCTGAGGATTTGTGTGCGCTATTACATATATGATAATACAGCTCAGAACTGAAAAAATTTTGCATTTTTTGTTTTTTTCAAAACGCAGATAATAAGAATAAATACTAAAATGCCTCTGCAAATGGATCAGGATCCAAATGTGAGAGGCATTTTTTATATCAATTGTTCTCCGCTGTGCAGGGCGATAAGCTTATCTCCGAGTATCGTTTTCATAAGCTCAAATGCAGGTATACCCGTGCAGTGACCACTGTAAAAGACAGTATCAAGCTTAGAAAGCTCCTGTGCCGTCTGAATGATGACTGCTTTTTCCTCGTCGGTGTGCTCACCGTCTTTTTTCATCATGTGAAAGCCGGTAACAACATAGTCAGGAGCGTTCTCGAAAATCTCCCTGTATCGGTCAAGGATATTGAGAATGCCGTTATGAGAACAGCCCGACAACAGCCAACTCTTGCCGTTCTGCTTTATAACAAGACACTGTTCATGTGCAAAATCATCGGGGACTTGTATGCCGTTCTCCATACGGGAGAGCTTTCGGTTGCCCTGCGGATAGCAGCGCCTGCCGTTGATACCGCTGAACAGAAACAGCTCGTCGTCAAGCTGAACATCTCCGTCTATGAGACGCACATTCGGCAGGTCAAGTATAGCCTTGTCAATGCCGATGTAGCGTTCACCGTTGTAGTGTGGCTTGGCAGCCGACTTTTGCATGATTATCTGCGCAGTATGGTTTATCTGAGAGAATGGCAGGATACCGCCCGAATGGTCGTAGTGACCGTGACTTAGTATGACTGTATCGACAGCAGACAGGTCTATTTCGAG
>CAMYYQ010000384.1 GCA_947303535.1 uncultured Ruminococcus sp. | reverse complement strand
TACCCGTTTTACATAGTAAAAATGGTGACTTTAGAGATAAATCACTGTCTTGCTGCTAAAAAAGGCACAAAGCTTGAGGATATCACCTGTGTATACTCACACAGACACGCTCTTTCACAGTGCGAGGTATTCCTCAGCAAAACAGGTCTGAAAAAGCATGAATACAGCAATACTGCAACTGCTGCACAAAAAGTCGCAGACAGCAGTGAACCTATCGCCGCTATATGCTCCGTTGACTGCGCTGAAAAGCTCGGACTTGAACTCAGTTCATAATCATAGCAAAGGATATGCAGGTGGCAGAGGACTCGGACGCAGTATCCGTAATGCTCACTATCCCTCATAAGGAAGGTAGTCTTTACCGTCTGCTGACAAAATTCTACGTAAATAACATGAACCTTCTCAGGATCGAGAGCCGTCCCATACGCGACGGAAGCTTTGATGTCATGTTCTTCCTCGATTTCAGCGGTAAGATGTCCGATCCCAACGTTGAAGCCGTTCTGCGCGACCTTGCGGAAAACCTTGATTTCTTCCGCTGCATCGGCACTTTCAAAAACGAAACTTTCTCTTAACAAAGGAGTAAAAAATGTCCGATAAATTCTTTTCTTTGCTTGAAAACAACAGCTTCGTCTTTCTCGACGGCGGCATGGGCACTATGCTTCAGGCTCACGGCATAAAGACAGAACACGTTCCCGAGCTTCTCAATATCACAGACCCTGAGGCTATAATGAAGATACACCGCCTTTACGTTGAGAGCGGTGCTGATATAATCTACGCAAATACCTTCGGCGCAAACCGCTTCAAGCTTGCAAAAAGCGGTCATACCGTAGAAGAAGTAGTCTCGGCAGGCGTGGTGAACGCGAAAAAGGCTGCCGCAGGAAAGGCTCTTGTAGCTCTTGATATGGGTCCTATAGGTCAGCTTCTCGAACCTGCGGGCACTCTCAAATTCGAGGAAGCCTACGAAGTATACAAGGAGCTCGTACTGGCAGGAAAAGACGCTGATGTCATAGTTATCGAGACTATGACAGACCTGTACGAAGTAAAGGCTGCTGTTCTTGCTGCAAAGGAAAATTCGGACAAACCCATTCTCGTAACTATGACATTCGAGGAAAATATGCGTACATTTACGGGTGTTTCGCCTGAGTGTATGGTAGCTGTGCTCGAAGGTCTGGGCGCAGACGCTATCGGCGTAAACTGCTCTCTCGGACCTGAGGAACTCTTCCCTGTTCTCGACAGGATATGCGCACTTACTACTCTCCCTGTCATTGCAAAGCCTAACGCAGGTCTTCCCGACCCTGTTACCAACGAATATAACGTTGACCCTGATGATTTCGCTGCAAGTGCCGTAAAACTGGCAAATGCAGGCGTGACTGTATTCGGCGGCTGCTGCGGTACTACTCCACAGCATATATCCGCTATGATAGAAGCTCTTTCGGGCATGGAGCGTCAGACACGAAAGATAGTCCGCGCAAGTATAGCCTGCTCGGCTGTTAACTGCGTAAACATCAATCAGCCACGTGTTATCGGAGAACGTATAAACCCCACAGGCAAAAAGCGCTTCAAGGAAGCTCTCCTTGCTCATGATGTGGACTATATACTCGGTCAGGCTGTTGAACAGATACACGCAGGCGCTGAGATACTTGACGTAAACGTGGGACTCCCCGGTATAGACGAAAAGGAAATGATGGTAACGGCTGTAAAGGCTATACAGAGCGTATGCGACACTCCGTTGCAGCTCGACTCCACTATTCCCGAGGTACTTGAAGCAGGTCTGCGAGTATATAACGGCAAGCCCATTGTAAACTCTGTTAACGGCGAGGACGACTCCCTTGAAGCTATACTCCCTCTCGTAAAGAAATACGGTGCTTCCGTAGTGGGACTTGCTCTCGACAAGGGCGGTATACCCAAAACTGCCGACGGTCGTTTTGCTATCGCAGAGAAGATACTCCACCGCGCTATGGAGTACGGCATACCCAAAGAGGACGTTTTCATCGACTGCCTTACACTTACGGCTTCTGCCGAGCAGGACGGCGTTATGGAAACTCTCAACGCTCTCCACAGAGTTAAAACAGAGTTGGGACTCAATACCGTTCTCCGTGTATCCAATATTTCCTTCGGTCTGCCTAACCGTGAGCTTATCACACGTACTTTCCTTACAATGGCTCTACACAGCGGACTTACCCTGCCTATCATCAATCCGAATATAGAGGGAATCATCGGTGCTGTAAGAGCCTACAGGCTTCTTGCGGGAATCGACCGAAATTCCGCAGATTTCATAAGCATATACGCACAGGACGACAATGCTCCCAAAGCCCCTGCCCCTGCGCAGGACAAGGGTGCTCCCGATATAATGTACGCAGTTGAGAACGGTCTTAAAAACAACGCTGTCAAGGCTGCCGAGGAGCTTATGAACACCGTTGACCCTATGGAGATAATCAACGGATACCTTATACCCGCACTGGACAACGCTGGTGCTAAATTTGAAAATGGCAAGATATTCCTGCCTCAGCTCATACTGACGGCAGAAGCAGCTCAGGCTTGCTTCGAGGTCATAAAGACAAAGCTCTCGGCTGCAAACAGCGAGAGCGTATCAAAGGGCAAGGTGGTGCTTGCCACTGTACACGGTGATATACACGATATCGGCAAGAATATCGTAAAAGTCCTGCTGGACAGCTACGGCTTCACTGTCAT
>CAMYYQ010000383.1 GCA_947303535.1 uncultured Ruminococcus sp. | reverse complement strand
AGTTTATCTCGTTCTCATAGTTCATATCAGTGATGCTTACGAGATCTTCATCGCCGCCGAAATACTCATGCTCTTTGTTTACAAGTATAAGATCGCCGCGGAACTTATCCTTTGTATTTACAGAAAGTGATTCGTAGATAGTCTGATTCGGATCAGGGATAGTTGTAGCTGACGGATCTTCGATCTCTATATCCTGCTGTTCAACATATGGTGAAGGCTCGACAGTTTTTGTGTGATTGAAGCTTCTTGCGATAAAGAACGCACAGGCTCCGAGAAGAACAAGGCTTATAACTACCTCAGTGGTAGTTTTTGCTCGTCGTATACTTTTTTCCTTGCTTATTTTCTTTTTGGACATATGTCTGCTCCATTCCGCTGCTTCATAAGCAGCCGCGTCATTGGGGAACTATTCTGTTCCGCTTTACTTTTGTTCTTTTTTCTCTATAAATTCCGTATAAATGGATGTATAGACTTATTATACCATAGTTCACGCTAAAAATATAGTGTTAGCGCTGTATATTTGTAAGGGTGCAGTACTGGATATGTCGATAAAATCTATAAATTGTGAGCTTTCGACAATTTTTTCGCCGCTTGAGATGCCCTGTAAACGGATATATAAAATAGCTAAAGGCTCATAAGTGCGTAATATAGTGTTAATCTTCACAAAAAGGATATAGCAATTAACACAGTATTGCACAATCTTTTTTTTATCACTTGAAAATGCTTTAAAAAAATGTTATAATGTATAGTGGAAGTATGGGCAAATTCTTTAATTAAGCGATTTGTTAAAGACCGCTCCGTTGGGGATATTGATATGCGGTCTTTCTTTATCTTCGCGTTAAGGAGTGATTCTATGAAATGTCCACGGTGCGGAACAGACAACGAAGCGGGTTTCAGGTTCTGCGTTAAATGCGGCGTTAACCTCGAAGATCCGCAGGATATTAACATTGAACAGCTGGATATGGGCGGCTATTACTCCGAAGAAGACTCAGCCTCGGGCGGTTTCACCTTCGGCAGCGGCACTTTTACTATAAGCGATACCCCTTCTAACGATTCTTCGTCAGATCTTTATACTGCTGCTGAACTGAATGATACAGACGAAGAGTTTGATTTCAGCGGCTTTGAAGATGAGCCTTTTATACCAAAGCTCGATACAGGACGAGTTACTCTGCCTGAACAGACAAGAGCAGTTCGTCAGGCTCAGATGAATAATGCAAATCAGATGCGCCAGCAAAGCGCTATGCAGGGAATACCTGCGCCTAATGGTATGCCGGGAATACCACAGCCTGTTGCGATGCAGGGTATACCTGCCGCACCAAGCGGTATGCAGAGTATACCACCACAGGGCGGTATGCAGGGTATTTCTGCGCCAAGCGGTATGCAGAGCATAGCACCACAGGGCGGTATGCAGGGTATCTCTGCGCCAAGCGCTATGCAGGGAATACCACCACAGCCTGCTGGAATGCAGGGAATACCTGCTCAGAACGGCGGCTCACAGGCAAACGGTATGCCTGTTTACGGACAGCCTATGGTGTACGGTCAGCCGCAGCTTATCGGCTACGACCAGAACGGGATGCCTCTGTACGGTCAGCCCGTGATGTATAATCAGCCGCAGCTTATAGGCTATGACCAGAATGGTATGCCTGTATACGGTCAGCCTGTAATGTATGCTCAGCCGCAGATAATCGGCTACGACCAGAATGGTATGCCCGTCTATGGACAGCCCGTAGTCATAAATCCTGCCCAGGCTGCTGAACTGGCTGATATACCCGTTGTGCCTGCTATGGGCGGTATACCTGTAGTTCCGCCAATGGGTGGGAATATGCAGATGAATCAGCCTGTCCCTCCTCCTGTAGAGGACAAGAACAAGGTCGAAGTTCCTGATGATTTCTGGGAATTCTTTGACGGCGGCAAGGCTACGGAACACGCTGAGACCGATCCTACAGACGACTTTTTCGGAAAGCGCAATGAGGATCTCGGCAGCATGAAGCGCCCCGAGAAGAAGAAAGTATCCTATATGAACGATACTCCTCTTGTTGACGCAAGCAAGCTCAGGAAAAACGAGGAATCAAAATACAATAAAATGTTCATGCGTTCGGCAGAGGTCGCCGATCCAAATGCTCTTGAAGCGAAAAAGGAACAGCGGCGTTTTGATTATATGGGCTCTACAAAGACTGTTGATGCATCAGAGCTTCGTGCAAAAGAAGATCGCAAATCATGGAACGTGATGTCATCGGCAGGTATGGCTGATCCAAATGAATTGCAGGCAAATACTCCAAAACAGCGCACAGGTTCGATGATGGCTCAGGCGGATCACGCTGTACAGGCAATGCCCAAGAAAGCAAAGACCTACAACGATGAGATAGATGCAATAGAGCTTCCTGAAGAGATGAAAGCGAAAAAGACCAATAAAACGGAAATTCCCGGCTTGCCGGAATTTTAATAAACTATATTCTAACACTTTTAAGGAGATGTTGTAAAAAATGAAGAAGTTTTTACAGGAATTCAAAGAATTCGCACTCAAAGGCAACGTAATGGATATGGCTATCGGTGTTATCATCGGTGCTGCGTTCGGAGCTATCGTTACCGCATTCACCGATGACTTCATCAATCCTATCATCGCTGCTATCGGCGGCGCAGAAGTCGGCGGTCATACAGAGATCGGAAGCACCGGTCAGTACATAGAGTGGGGGCACTTC
>CAMYYQ010000382.1 GCA_947303535.1 uncultured Ruminococcus sp. | reverse complement strand
ACAAAGGCGCGTATCTCGTTTTCGCGGTCAACTACAAGACGTACAGCTACAGACTGAACTCTGCCTGCCGAAAGTCCTCTTTTTACCTTTTTCCACAGGAACGGACTTAACTCATAGCCCACAAGACGATCAAGTATACGTCTTGCCTGCTGAGCGTTTACAAGGTCTACATCTATCTTATGCGGATTACTCATACCGTTTTTAACGCCTGTCTTGGTGATCTCATTGAAAGCCACACGGTTATCGGCGTTCATGTCCAGCTTGAGCATCTGCGCTATATGCCATGATATGGCTTCTCCCTCGCGATCGGGGTCGGTTGCGAGATATACTTTATCGCACTTCTTTGCGCGCTTTTTAAGCTCCTTGATAACGTCCTCCTTGCCCTTCATATCAGTATACTGAGGCTTGAAGTCGTTATCCTTGTCAACACCCATTTTTGACTTGGGAAGGTCACGGACATGACCCATTGAGGCAATTACCTCGTAGCCCGGTCCGAGATATTTCTGAATGGTTTTCGCCTTTGCAGGCGACTCAACGATGACTAAATCTGACATTGATCTTTCCCCTTATCTTATAAGTTCATACATTTTTCCCGGAAGCGAACGTACTGTTCCGAATATTTCCAGTTCGGTAAGCTCAGTCATCAGCTCACCTGTATCTATTTCAAGTAATGAAGCCAGTTCGTCCGCATGGAGCGGTCCGTTTTCAAGGGCTTCTGCTATTTTCCTCTGCTGCTCCGAAAGATCGTCAGGCAGCTGAGCTTTACTAATTTCACGCTTTGTCTGCTGCGGCTCATCGGAAATTCCGTTGAGGACTTTCATCATTCTGTTCATCTCAGCATCTGTAAGCGTTTCCTCAGATGAAAGCTCCGCAGCTCTTTTCGGCATTGCCTCGGCAGAATACTGCTTTTTTCTGAACGTTATACAGTCGATAACATCAGAAGCGCTGTACATAGGTATGGCACCGTCACGAAGCAGCTTTATGTTGCCTACAAAGGCTTCACTGAATATATCAGCAGGCGGCAGACACAGAACTTCACGTCCCTGTCCTGCTGCAAGATTTGCAGTTATAAGTGAACCGCTCCTTGTTCCTGCTTCAAAAACTACTACCGCTCTTCCAAGAGCAGAAAGTATCCTGTTTCTCTTAGGGAAATTCGCTGAAAGCGGAGGCGTACCGGGTGGGAATTCAGACACGAATACACCGCCTGCCGAAAGTATGGGATCTCTGTATGCAAAATTCTGCTTTGGATAATCCACGTCCACACCGCAGCCCATTACGCACACAGTTGGTCTGCCTATCTCTGCCGCAGCCATACTACAGGCAAGGTCTATTCCCATTGCAAAGCCGCTGATTATAACAGCTCCGCGGGCTGAAAGTTCCGAGCATATCTCCTTAGCAGCTTTAAGGCTGTAAGCTGTAGCTTTTCGCGTACCTACAGCTGTGACCGTAAGCTCGGTCTGTAAGCATGAGATATTGCCCTTATAATATAATACAGAGGGCGGATTATATATATGCTCAAGCTGTTTGGGGTATTCGGGACTTGTGCAGGCAATGACACCTATACCGCGCCTATTGCAGTTTGCAATAAAGCTCTCGGCGTTTGAAAGGGGTATCTCCCCTGCGTTTTTCATTTCCTTTTCGTTAAGGCTGACTATGTTCTCATCAGAAGTGAGCGAAGAATATGCTTCCTCAGCTGTCCGGAAGAAGCTCATTATCTCCCATATACGGTGATTTCCCGTACCGAATACCATATTGAGCCAAAGCCAGTATTTTACATCGTCCACAGTCATGCCTCCTTTATTAATGTATCTGTCCGAGCCGAGCAGTGTTACCTGCTGAGCTCCCACATAAGTATCCCTGCTGCCATTGCAGCATTAAGGGAGTTGATATTCCCGTGCATAGGGATTATGACTTTTCTCGTGCAGCGCTTTGCTATATCCGCAGGAAGTCCGTTTCCCTCATTGCCGATGAACACAGCCTGTGCGCCGTCAAATGTACACTCTGTAACAGGCAAAGCGTCCTTATCTATGACAGCGGCAGAAGTCGTTATGCCTGAAAGCTCCTCAAAAAGCTTATCCGCATCATTTTCTATGGCTATCTTCATTCTGAACACAGAACCCATAGTTGAACGTATTACCTTCGGGCTGTAAAGATCGCAGCTGCCCGACATTATAACGCCGCTGATGCCCAGTGCATCGGCAGTTCTTATCATCATACCCACGTTTCCCGGGTCCTGCAAGCCGAATAGTACAAGGTACTTGCCGTTTTCAGTGATGATGCTGCTGACGCTGCGCTGCACAGGTATCCTGCACATTGCAAAAACGCCCTGTGTACTGTCGGTAGAAGCTATCCTGTTTCCAAGCTCATTTGAAATGACAATCGTCCTTGTGTTTCTCAAATCAGCCTGTAAAAGTTCTTCGCCGAAACGTTCATACGCCTTCTGAGTAAGTATGAGCTGAGTTATGCCGCTTTCCTCTTTGAGAGCGTCCTCAACTATCCTTTGCCCCTCCAACACGAATAAGCCGTACTGAAGCCTTTCTTTTTTTGAGGAAGAAAGCTTCTGATACAGCTTGACAGTAGGATTATCTTTTGAAGTGATGATGTTTTCCAATAGTACAACACCGCCTTACAGAACTCATATACACGGCATGACGGACTGTATCCCAGCCGCTGTCATGCACAGTGTACGATGGATTC
>CAMYYQ010000381.1 GCA_947303535.1 uncultured Ruminococcus sp. | reverse complement strand
CGGAATGGTTCGAGGTGGAGGAGTCCAGAGAACAGTACATCGCCGACAGCGCAGACGAAATCATTTTCGCATCAAAGGGGAAGGACGGCTATAACGGCTTCCTCTGTCTCAAAGAGACGGGAAAGGACACCGTTGAGCTTGCTGTCATGGGAGTTCTGAAGGAGCACCACCGCGAAGGCGCAGGACGGTCGCTTGTGGAAAAGGCCAGGGAGGCCGCAAAGGCGGCGGGCTATTCCTTTATACAGGTTAAAACCGTTCAGATGGGCAGATACGAGGAATATGACAGGACAAACCTCTTCTATATCAGCTGCGGATTCAAGGAGCTGGAGGTGTTTCCCTTATACTGGGACGAGGCCAACCCCTGTCAGATATATATTATGGCACTGTAAGAGCTCCGGCTGCTTGACATTTGCGGACAGATCTGCTATAATATCATACAACAACGGTAAATGCACCGTAAAACCGATCATCACACACCAAAGAGGCGGATAGTATGTACTGGAAACTCAGAAACGTACAACTGAAAAATGGCTATGATAGACCCTTTACGGGGATAGTGCGCCCTTTTTCAGCTTTAGCCGATTAAAGTACACGGCTTCCGAAAGTCTGTAAAGGTGTTATAAATATACGCATTATCTCCTTAACTTCGATCAGAATTCACGTTAAGGAGATTTTTTATGTTCAATATAAAGAAACAATTATCAAAACTATATCTTTCGTCGGTTCTTGGCAGCCTTTCGCTGACAGGCGCATGGGTGGCCATACTTGCCGCAAGGGGCTTCAGCCTTGTGGAGATAGGCATAGCCGAGACCGTATTCCACATTACAAGTATCATATTCGAGCTTCCGTCGGGAGTCCTTGCAGACGTTTTCGGAAGGAAGAAAATGCTCATAGTGAGCTGTATAATGCTGCTTCTTGCCGACACGGCAATGATATTCTCCAACGACCTGTTCATGGTATGCGTATCCATATCCCTTCATGCGCTGTGCTATAACTTCTCATCAGGAACAGGTGACGCCCTTGCCTACGACTCAATGAAGAAGGCGGGAGTCGAATCGGGCTTTGAGCGCTACGGCTCCAACCAGCTGATAATATACAGGATATGCAGCGGCATATCCACCCTCTGCGCAGGCCTCGCCCTTGCCATAGGCTACAGGCTTGCATACGGCACAGGTCTTATCACCTGCCTTATACAGCTGTATGTCATATCCACCCTCACCGAGGTCAACGGCAAGGCTGACAGCAGCAAGTCGGTCATGAGCCGCATAGCCGAATGTGTACGGGAGAGCATAGCCTTCCTGAAGTCGGCTCGCAAGGCTATGGGACTTATGATGTGCAATTCCCTTGTGGGAACCCTGGACATACTTCTGTTGTTCTTCTTGCAGGCTAAGCTCCCCGAAAAAGGCATTCCCCAATGGGCGCTGGGACCCGCGCTTCTTTTGATGGAAACAGGCGGCATACTGGGCTCAAAGCTGATACTCCGCTTTCCCAAGGCAAAATACAGGACAGTATTTGCAGTTACTACCGCTCTGGTGATTACGGGACTTTTCGCGGAACATTCCTCCTGCTATATCATCATGGCGCTGGGAGGCTTCATGGCCGCCACAGGCGACGACGCATTACAGGTGCGCACCAATGCGAAGCTCCAGAAGATGTTCCCATCTGAGCAGAGAGCGACACTGACTTCAGTGGAATCATTCAGCTTCTCAGTCATAATGATCGTACTCTCTCCCCTTGCGGGATTTGTATTCACCTACTGGTGATAAAAATAACCCGAAGCTGTCGTAAAGACTGCTTCGAGCCTTTTTGTATCATTGAGAGCTCAGCCTCCTATACCCACAACGAAGTAAACAAGGCCTGAGAGCAGAGCAAAAACAGCGGAGGCTCCCGTAACAGCCGCGCACCAAGCCTTTGCAGGTGCAGTAGACTTCTTTTCCGTAGGCACCAGAGTCATTCCGAGGAAAAGGGCTCCTGTTATGACCGTAGGCATAAGATAGCGGAAGTTCATGCTGCACACCATGGGATAGCTCCTTGAAAGGTTATAGAGATTTGCCAGCAGCAGGATATGGAAGGTGAAAAGGAAGAATTTCTGTACGGAGTCCGCGGCGGTCTTTCTGAAAAGGCTGATAACCATAACCACAAATGCAACTGCCGCAACTGCCGCTGCCAGCCAGAACAGCACCTTGCACACATTCTCCATAAAGCTATAGCGTGTGAAATTGCCCTCCGTAACGAACTCACCGAAAACAGAATTTTTCATGATAGCGATAAGAGGATTGTGCTCATTGTAGCTCTGAGGATCGCCGTTCCCGTCATACCAGAGCCAGTTCTCGAAAACTCTGCGGAACTGATAGGGAGCAAAATCCGTTATCCTCTCCCGGAAGGTGACGCCCTTAATGGTCTGATCCATTTCGGGGAGCTCCTGCACATAGGTAAGGGGGATCCCCCAGCGAAGCCTTCCCCTTATGGGGAACCACATACCAAGGGGTACGCACACTGCACCAAAGGCGGCAAACTGACCCATGATCTTTTTCCAGAGCTTTTTTCTCTCCCTGAGAAATACCGTCAGGAATACCATGGCGATAGGAGGCGCCGCAAGACCCGTTGAGAGCTTTGTCATCATTCCAAGACCCATACACAGGGCGATCATGAGGATATTCTTCATTGAGGGCTCACTGTACCATTTAAGGGTATATAAAACAGC
>CAMYYQ010000380.1 GCA_947303535.1 uncultured Ruminococcus sp. | reverse complement strand
AAGCAACAGCCTTCAGGACCTGCATCTTCGGCTTTGAAGCTTGATGGTACTTTAAAGCTAAAAGCTTCCAGTTCACACTCGTCGGAAAGGTGAGTGTTGTAGAAGTATGCTCCGCACAATACTGCGCCCAGAACGACGATGAGTGATGACAGAATGATGATAAATTTTTTCATAGTTAATTACCCCAATCTTAATTTTTTTCCTTATATCATTTTATTTATAACGAACGGCACAGAACCCCTTCTGCTCATTCGCTAAAAGCGTTTTTTATGTTAAAAACGCCTAAAAATCCCTTAATTATGCACTTTTTTTCTCTAATTGCCTGTTTTCTGCCAGACCGCCTCCGTATATCTCTATAGAGGCACAGCAGCAGACCATTACGAATGCAGCACAGACAAGGAAACCTGACAAGCCTCTTAATGAGTTTACCTGAGTTACTATGTCCATGATGTCTTTACCGTATTTTTCCTTGATATTGTTGCGTATGATACGGTTTACCAGCATTGAGCCGGCATAATCTGTCAGGAAAAGTATTACTGCAAGAACTATAGTTATAATGCCTCTTTTTTTGTTGAGATCCTTATATGCGCAGTTTACCGAGGCGAGTACGCATATAGGTAAAGAAACGATAAGAGCTTCGATCATAAGTCCAAACTGGATATTGGCAGGAAGAGTCTCGCTCTTTACGGTCTCTCCGAAGAGGGCTGTGTATAATGAAAGATGATTATACATTACAAAGAATATGTCGAGTGCGAGTTTAATAATACAAAATAAAGCTGAAGTAAGTAATGTGATTTTTAGTGTGTTTGATTTCTGCATTTTGATGCTCCTTACTTGTATTTTAAATGCTTTACATGACGGTCTTCATCTATACCGAGAGCAGCGGCGGTGCAGACCAGCACCAGTGCTCCCACAAGGAGTATACTGAAGAAGAATGTCACGTATTCTGTGCGCTGTATCAGCCAGCGTCCCGAAATGTGGTTTTCAGCTAATGAAGTGTGTGATACGAACAACGCCAGAACGTGTTCTATAATGAATGCCACGAGCCATAGGGCAGGTGCGGCTTTTAGCGTTCGTTTGCATCGCTTTGCCGAGAAAGCCCAGCCCATACAGCTGAATATATACATCAGAAACGGCAGCCATACTATCTGTCCCACGCACAGCAGTGCTTTGCATTTGCCTGACATACCTATATCGGGGTGATTATCCTTTATCGAGTCGCTTAGGAGAGCTTTGAAAACAGGTCCCGAAGTCAGGTAAGCGGTTATTGATATCATTATGTAAAATATGGTGAAAGCGGCTGCGGTTATGTAGAGTTTCTTTAGTGAGATAGAATTATAATTGCTGCTCATATATATCCCCCTCATTTCTGAAAATATCGGTATTGCTGCGCAATTACCGCATTATATAACATTATAACACATAATTATGAAAATAGCAACATACGAAAAGAAAAAAATAACGCATAATTATTTGTTTTTTTCGGTACTTCGACATAATTCGCGTGACTGTGCGGGAACATGAGATATGTTGAAAAAGCGGCATGATATCAGGATGCTTTTATACTTGAAAGGATCTCTGTAATTTTGCCCTCTACATATCCGAAATTGGTGCTCTCCGCATATACACAGAGGTATTTGCCGCCGAAGTCTGCAAGATAAGACCTGCAATGCAGATCATCATTTGCAGCCCATTCATAGTAATAGAAGGTGCATTTTGAAGTAGCAGCTGTTCCGGTGAAGATGATATTATCATTGTTTTCGGCACTTATGGCTTCCTGTGCGGACTTGCCGTCCTTGTTCTCAGCAACATAGACCCTGATGCCGCAGGTAGTGAAGTCCCTGTCAGTTACCATTTTAAGGTCACATGGCATAGCTCCGCTATTAGTAACAGACACTGAGTCGTCATACTGCCATATATTAGGTTCAGCATACAATGAAAAGGACTCGCTTATGTAGTTGCCGCTCGTGTATTCGATCTTTTCAGCCAGCGGTGACACAGGAACAGGAGGAGCAGATGTAGTTCCTTCAGTTGATGCTTCAGAAGCAGAAGGCTTATTTGAGGTATCTTCCTTTTTATCAAGGCAGCTGCACATTGATGCTGCCATTAAAGCAGCTGCAATAACAGCTGTGAAACGAATTTTGTTCATATACATATCTCCATAATACAAGGCTGCGGTCAGATGTTGACCGCAGCCTGAGCATTTTATATCAGTGGTGGAAAAGACGGATACCTGTGAACGCCATTGCTATATTGTACTTGTTGCAGGTCTTGATAACGTTATCATCACGGATAGAACCTCCGGGCTCTGCGATGTATTCAACGCCTGACTTCTTAGCTCTTTCGATGTTGTCACCGAATGGGAAGAAAGCGTCCGAACCGAGGCATACGCCTGTGTTCTTAGCGAGCCAAGCCTTCTTTTCTTCGCGTGTGAATACAGCAGGCTTTACCTTGAAGATACGCTGCCACTCGCCCTCGCGGAGAACGTCCTCGTACTCATCGCCGATGTAAACGTCGATAGCGTTGTCACGGTCTGCACGGCGGATATCATCAACGAACTGGAGTCCCATTACCTGTGGAGACTGTCTCAGCCACCAGTTGTCAGCTTTCTGACCTGCAAGTCTTGTGCAGTGGATACGTGACTGCTGACCGGCACCGATACCGATAGCCTGGCCGTTCTTAACGTAGCATACTGAGTTTGACTGT
>CAMYYQ010000379.1 GCA_947303535.1 uncultured Ruminococcus sp. | reverse complement strand
ATATCCTGCAACGGTTGTAAACCCGAGAACTGGTGCAGGTATAAGGTCATTAAATGCTGCGAGGGCAAAGCTATAGGCAACTGCTCTGAATGTCCCGAATTTCCTTGCGATAACATGAAAGAATGTTTTGCTGTAACAAAATCCTTTGAACCGAAATGCAAAGAGGTCTGTACCGATTCTGAATATGAACAAATGAAAACGGCTTTCTTTGAAAAAGAAAAGAATCTTCTGGCACAGCGTGATCTACGGGTGAAAAGTACGGATATACTTGATATTATAAGGAACAGGACCAGTTACCGCGGAAAATATATAAACGCTCCTGTTCCCGCAGCTGATCTGGCAAAGATCCTTGAAGCGGGAGCAGCTGCACCGTCAGGCTGCAATAAACAGACCGCTTCATTTATTGCCGTCGATGATGCAGTGCTGTTGAAGGAAATTAAATCGCTGATAGACCCTCCGATCGCCGAAACCGCACCTGCTTTTATTCTCGTTCTTACGCAAAGAATAATTGCTTATCGCAATAAATGCTTTAATGTTCAGGATTACAGTGCAGCTATCGAAAATATGCTGTTAGCGATCAAAGCGCTCGGCTATGAGAGCTGCTGGTACGAAGGCCACATAACCGATGATGACGATATAGCAGGAAAGATCGCCGCTCATATGGGAATACCCGACGACTATAAGATCGTATGTATCCTGCCCGTGGGAAAACCTGCCGAAGAAACTCATCAGACAGCTAAAAAGCCGTTTGAAAGCAGAATATGGTTTAATGGATTCGGGAAAAACAAGTGATTATCAATACTTATGCAGAGAAAGATTTTCTTCTCTTATAAAACTGCATCGCCGATCTGTATATATAAGGGGCTGAACAGCCGGAGTAGGACGGCGGATCCTGCGCCTGTGCAGCCGCCTAAGCAACCCGTATTGCCAACGTGACCGCACCCGTCAAGACCGTCAGCAGCACCTGCAAGGACACACTGGTGTATGACGTTGTTCGGGAAATTTATGTCTTATCACTGCGTCACAACTGCGATCGTCCCACATATCCATATATTCTCCCTCTATCAGCGGATATGCGATTATAGAATATCCGACAGCAAAAATCAGTATTCAGTTTTCCGAAAGCTTGTCTATGAGGTCGTCCCAGCTGCTGAGATGCAGATAAGGAAAATCAATCATAACCTTATCATTTTTCTCATGAAGTCTGCTCGGAACGCTCCTGTCATCATAGAACACAGGAAAAATACCAGCTTCATGTGCTCCGATAATATCGGCTTCCTTATTATGTCCGCAGTACCATATATCAGTTTTATCAAGTCCTGACTTCCTTACTGCCATATCAAAAATATGCACATCGGGCTTGCGGAAAATATACTCACTTGATGTCATTACAAAATCAAAGTTATGGTCGGGAAACGCCTCTTGCAGACGTCTTGAAAGCGCTGTCCCTGACCAGCAGAGATTGCTTACAATTCCTGTCCGTATTCCAACGTCCTTTAATGCTTTCAGCATTTCGGCTGTTTTCGGTAAAGGAACAGCATGAGATACACCGTTCATTATTATCCATTCTGCTTCTTCGATAGATACTGAAAGTTTCATGTCGAAGTGTTCAAGCACATTTCTCAGGAAGATATGCTCATGTATTTCGATCAGTTCCCCACGTAGTGCTTTTATCTCATCAAAAAGTTTCAGTAGATACTCGCTATATTCCTCAAGACTGACGTTATGAGGATTCTCACTGATATACGGATATATCGCTTTATTCCCATTGAATGGGCAAAAATCAGGCTCATACATCAAGGTATCGCCATAATCAAAAAGAATCATCTTTGGTCTGAACATATTCTTCACAACTTTCCACTAATATAATTTCAGGAACTCTTTTATAAAAATCATTGCCTATCTTATTTCCCATTTATTGCTGCTTTATCTGCTATCCCTTATACTTGCCGGTATCGCTTATGCAGTGATCGACATATCTGATCTTGATGCCGGAGATTTTATACTATCGGCGATCTGTGCAGCGCTCACGGAATTGATTGCACGGCTTGTCCGCAACAAGGCTACTCCCCGCAACCGTGATAAGGAAGAGATCATGTGATATTCAGAACAGATCCAGCATACTGTCGAGATATACCTCTTCACGGACAGTAAGCTGATATTCCGGCTTTGTGAGATAATAAAGCAGAAATTCGAGATTGACAGCACTTCCGAGTCCTCTGCCTTCTATTTTGAAATTAGAAAAACCGAGGGGCAGATATGTGTTGATGATGTCATCTGTACTGATAAATCCGGGATTTTTCATTGCCTTTGAAAAACGGTACCCGTCCTTGGCACCAGGTGCGGTACAGATATGCTCGGGACAGTTTTCTCCGAGATTTTTCCTGCTTACATTTTCATAGCAGGCTTTTCTGTCTTTGCAGTAAAACGAGCAGCATTCATTGCACAGAAATTCAACTTTATCTTTCTGATACTGCGAGAGTGTATCAAGTTTATCATACAGCTTATTCAGCCTGAAATCAGGAACAACATACCTAAAATCATTCCGCTCTGTTTCCTTTATGAACTGAGTAAAATCAGTCTGGACCTTTGTAGTCGAGGAAACAAAATAAAGGGCGGGATAATTATTTTTAATATGTTCAAGCAGAAGATCCGAGTGGATTATCACACCGTTCTGCACACCTTTGCTTTCTGCGAAAAGCTCACACAATGCATTACA
>CAMYYQ010000378.1 GCA_947303535.1 uncultured Ruminococcus sp. | reverse complement strand
TTTGCCTTTACTTTTATAGATATATATTGTATATTTATTATGAAGATATTGTGCAAATCTTATAAAGAGTTGTTATAAAATCAACTTTGGGTGTATATGATAAGGCACAATAACCTGTTACGTTTTTTCACTTTGGATAAAGTCGATTCCCTCTACATATAAAAAGACAATAAATTGACTTATCCGGAGTGGATCACCGTCCTGTTCGGCTGAACAATACTTATACAGTGTTTGGCTCAGGACTCAAAAAATAAAGGAGTGATTGAAGTGAAAAATTCAAGAATGAAGAAGATCATTAGTGGAACCGTATCCGCAATGATGATCGCAGCAAGCATACCATTTTCTTCTTCAGCTGCTGTAGGTAATATTGATACAGGCAATGTTACAAGCGGCAATGTAGGCGGCGGCTTCGGAGGCTGGGGCGGCCAGGGTGGAAATTTCGACTGGAGTGGTTTTGCAGGAGGCTTTAACGATACTAATAACAATATAGGCGGAGATGCAGGCAGCGGTGGAAATGCAAAGTCTGGTCTCAATGCCGAGATCAAGAATGATATGCCTACAACTGTTCCAAGCGGAGTAGAGCAGACCAGCAAGTGCAAGGTCGAGAAAAGACCTATATGTGTAAATTCACAGGCAAGCAGAAAACTTGTAACGTAATTCTGCCTCCTAATTATAATTCAAGTAAAAAATATCCTGTAATGTTCGTTCTTCACGGTATCATGGGCAGCGAAAACGATATGGTAAGCGGTATGGGCGTACAGGAGCTTATGACAGGTCTTATGTCAAGCGGCAAGGCTGAGGAGTTCATCGTAGTAACACCTAATATGTTCACAAGTAAGACGATGAGCGGTCCGAGCGGTATCAATCAGCAGACCTGTGCAGAGTACGATAACTTCCTCTATGACGTTACAGACAGCCTTCTTCCTTTTATTAAGGAGAACTATTCCGTAGCAGAAGGCAGAGAAAACACAGCTATCACAGGATTCTCAATGGGCGGCCGTGAGGCTATCTACTGCGGACTTATGCGTCCTGACGTATTCGGCTACGTAGGCGGTGCTTGTCCTGCCCCCGGTATCACACCCGGTTCGGATATGTATATGCAGCACCCGGGCTGTATGCAGGAGAGCGAAATGAAGTTCAGAGACGTTGGACCTGAGCCTGCTGTATTTATGATAACAGGCGGTACAAACGACTCTGTTGTTGGTACTTTCCCGTCACAGTACAGCAGTATCCTTACAAGGAACGGCGTTGAGCACGTTTACCAGTCGATCCCTGGCGGTGGTCACGGTGCCGAATCTGTAAAGCCTCATTTATATACATTCTTCAGATATGTATTCAAGGGAAATGAGTCACAGACTGTTACAACAACCACTACAACTGCTACAACCACAACTACAACGACCACAGCAGCTCCTGTTGTTACAACAACTGTTGACATTAAGGCATCACTTGAAGCTAAGGTAACAAAGTGGGGCAACGCTAACAACGACGGTGACGTTGATATGAGCGATGCTGTTTTGATAATGCAGTCTCTTGCTAACCCGAATAAGTATAAACTGGGCGATCCCGGTATCTATAATGCAGACGTTAGTGAAGCAGGAGGCGGTATAACATCAAATGATGCTCTTGCTATACAGAAATACCTTTTAGGTCTTGTTCAAAAGCTTCCTGAGAGCTATTCAAGCAATATTCACGACGGAGGGAATGATGTAACAACAACCAAGGCTGCTACTACAACGACTTCTGTGGTTACAACAACTGTAGTTCCTGTTGCCAATGCTTTAATAAAGGAGAATTTCGATTCAGGTGTTGGCGATTGGGCTGGCAGAGGCGGAGCATCTGTTGAGGCATCAGATACTGCATACTACGGTGCTTCTGGCAAATCACTCTTTATTTCTGACAGAAGTGCAGAGTGGAATGGTGCAGCTATAAATCTTGGTTCTGACTTCAAAGCAGGTCAGACATACAGCATCAGCTTAGGAGCTCTTCAGCTTTCAGGCAGCGATGCTACTATCCAGATCTCACTCCAGCAGGGCGGCAACGGCGGCGGTAGTGCTGTATATACATCTATCGCTAAGGAGACCTGCAAGAGCGGCGAGTGGACAAAGATCGAGAATACATCGTTCACCGTACCTGATAATGCTGGCGATATGGTACTCTATGTTGAGACAGTCGAGTCCTCGGGAGACCTTATGGACTTCTACATAGACGATGTCTTAGTTGCGGCAGAGGGTACAAAGTCTACAGTAACAACAGGCGGCGCAGGCAAGGTTCCTGAGATAATCATTCCTGAGAAACCTGATATTGACACATCAAAGTGGGATAACTATAAGGAGACAGCTTCTGCTCAGTATATAGACTTCTACAAGAGTTCAATAAAGCATTTCGGTAATACCTACAGACTTGACAGCAAGCTTGCAGCAGCTGAAGCAGGTTCGCCTCTTACAATAGCTTACCTTGGCGGTTCTATTACAGAGGGCAAGAACTATACAACCCCATTCTCTAACTATGTAAAGTCAACATTTGCAAAGGGCAGCTTCAAGGAGATCAATGCAGGTCTTTCGGGTACATCTTCAGTTGTAGGTCTTGTCCGCAGCGAGCAGGAGATAGTTTCACAGAAGGCTGATATCATCTTCCTTGAGTTCTCAGTTAATGACCATGAGGACATCATGTACAAGAAGTGCTTCGAGAGCTGTATCAAGAAGTTCCTTGATATGCCTAATG
>CAMYYQ010000377.1 GCA_947303535.1 uncultured Ruminococcus sp. | reverse complement strand
ATCCGAGAAGGGCAAGGGCTTCTACAGGCAGCCCAAGAGCGGCAAGGAGTTCACTTCCGATGAGCTTATCGCTCACTGGGAAGCACTCGTTGACAAGTACCCTATAATCTCCATTGAGGACGGTCTGGACGAAGAGGACTGGGAAGGCTGGCAGAAGATGACAGCTAAGATTGGTCACAAGGTACAGCTTGTCGGCGATGATCTTTTCGTTACAAATACAGAGCGTCTTGCAAAGGGTATCTCTCTCGGCGCAGGAAACTCCATACTCATCAAGCTCAATCAGATCGGATCTGTTTCTGAAACTCTCGAAGCTATAAAAATGGCTCACAAGGCAGGATACACAGCTATTTCTTCACATCGTTCGGGTGAGACTGCCGATACTACTATCGCTGACCTTGCAGTTGCACTTAACACCTGCCAGATAAAGACAGGCGCTCCCTCACGTTCAGAGCGTGTTGCAAAGTATAATCAGCTTCTCCGCATAGAAGAGCAGCTTGATGCTTCCGCCTGCTATCCGCAAATGGGCGCATTCAACGTAAAAAAGTAAGCCTATAATATTAAATTCTCCATGAACCTTCCTACCATAACAAAACTCGCCTGCACTTTTCGGTACAGGCGAGTTTTTTCAATAGCACATCCTGTAACAGACAAGCATTCTTGATCTCAATATATTGTATTCCTTTGCCTTTTGAACAGAAAGTGCGGAATAATCCATTGCGGTAACAACTGCCTGCGGATATTTTTTCAGAAGCACTCCTGCATTTCTGCCTGCACCGCAGCCAAGATCGGCAGCCTGTTTCGGTGAGAGCTTCAGCAGATGCTCAAATTCCCAATCTACCAGCTTTGCGTGACCTAAGTTTATACCCGAAAGCATCATCTTTCCGGGAGTTCCTTCGGGCTTCTTTGTCTGACTAAAAAAATTCTTCATAATCCCCATAATGTACAACCTCTTTCATATTTTTATTCAGTACAGCATTCTATCCATTTGATGATAGAATCAAGTACCAGCTTTGAGTTGCCGACATTGCAGTGTGCGCCTGCATTCTTCTTGTCTGTCAGTAATCTTAAAGTTAAAGACCGTGCATTTTGCAGCATATCGTATTCCTCATGGAACAGGTACGGCATGATAAAGTGGTCTTTGTTTGCACCTATGATAAGTACGTCCTGATCTATTCTGTCAGCAATGCCTTTCAGCGTGAATTTGCGTATCTTCTTTACATACTCGCATGGCGTTTTTGCATCATAAGCGTACATTCCGTGCAGAAGATTACATTTGATGATCTCTTCCTTTTCCATCATCTTTGTATACAGCTTATTCAGCAGTGCGTCAAATCCCATTGCGTCTGCACCGATAAGGAGCTGTGTTCTTGAAAACTGATTAAGCATTTTTAACCTCACTTATTTATATTAAATCCATATATATAGTATGATCAATTTTGTCAAGAGCCAGATACTATGGATTCAATATGATTGACAGTCAAAAAAAGCGTGCATAGAGGAATTTCTCATCTATTATTTCGAGCTGCAAAAAGCTTCTTCAATTACGAAGAAGCTTTTTATTTTACAGCTTATACTGCATGAAATTATTATTCTTTACAAAGCCGAAATCAGTGTACAGCAAAACTCCCATATCCGAAGCAGTTATCTGAACTGTGCCGCAGCCGTGTTTTCTTGCTTCATCGACTACCAGTGACAGCAGCTTTTTGGCTATGCCCTGCCTTCTATATGATTTGTCCGTGAACATACTTGAAAGGAGTGCTATCTTACCGCTGGGGCAGCCGAAATAAGGCGGCTTTTCAACGATGGATATCCCGCTTGTTCCGATTATTTTTTCATTGTCCAGAGCTATCCACGAAATAAAAGTGTCGTCCGCCATATGGCGCTGATAGTAGTCTTTCAGTGCAGGTCTGAGGTCAATATCCTCTTTTGCACCCTCCTCACGAAGCTGATTTATTCTCATTGTAATGAAAGTATCAATTTCTTTATCCGATAATCTTCTGTAAACGATATTCATAAAAGCACCTCCTGTTTATGTATTTCCGAATATCTGTTATAAGTTACTGATATCATATTTTCCCTTTTCATTATATCATAATAATTAAGTTTCATCAAGACAAAACAAAAAAACAGAACAACACCGCAGGCAATATGCCTGCGGTGCTGTCCAACAAAGAGTGTTTATTCAAATTCGTTGAAATGATCTTCCAGTGACTTGTAAATGTCATCTGAACCCTCGGCTAAAATACTGTCGAGAGCCTTTTTGTATATATCGGTATTGTAGTGAGGTTCGATATCGTAGTCATTCGTGTAACCGAGATCAACGATAGTATCTTTAAGTGTGAGTGTACCCTTCTTGTCAGGGTCAGGACTGGATACGCTGTATCCGCCGTAGACCTCAGTGTCAATGAAGTCTTCCTCTATGTCAATGTACTTCTTGATGTCCTTGATAGTCTTTTCGTGGTCGGACTGTGTAAAGTGATATGCCTTGATGAATGCACGTTCAATGGCTATAAAAGTATTGGGAGTGCTGCTGAGAGCTGCGGTCTTTGCGACCTGACGGCAGCAAGGCTGGTTCTCCAGAGCTTTTTCGTGTGCGCAGTAGTATACGACCTTGTAGCCCTGTGACTTAGCCAGTGAAGCGTAAGGCGAGTAAACGGAAGCCGCGTCGATAGAACTGTTGAGGAGTGCTGCATAAGCGTCCTTCTGGCTGTCGAAGTAGACAATATTTACCTTGTCATCGC
>CAMYYQ010000376.1 GCA_947303535.1 uncultured Ruminococcus sp. | reverse complement strand
TCGTTTTTATTATACCATATTTTTTTACTTAATTCAACCTGATTTTTACAAAAAAGCGCAGCTTTATGCTGCGCTTTTTTAATATTACAAAGTGAAAAAACAAAAAGATATCATTTTAAACTGTTTATCAGTATTTGCCGTTAAGAAGACCTATCTGTATTGCAAGAGCGTCTTCAACTGTAACTCCGCTTCCAGGTTTGTATACATCGGCATTGTATCTTCCGATCGGTGACATCGGATATTTATTCGGATTTGCCATTGACTGCATTATCATAACTGTATCAGCAAGGTCAACTCCTGTATCGCAGTTTGCATCGCCGCTGCGTTCGTCAGTTTCAGCGTCTGCAATATCGGCAGGTGCAGTCTGAAGCTTATTTGCCTCGGCTTCCTTTGCTGCTTTAAGCTCGCTGCGGTATTCCTTCATAAGGCGGGAATAATCATCGTGATCCTCATAAGGTATTTCTACACCGGGAGTCGTACCAATATATGCGTATACGCCTATCTGGTATATGCTTACATCGCAGATATCTCCGAATACCCCGTTATCGTTGAGATCAAGCTTTGTTTCAAAGAAGTCCCATACACTTTCGGGAACATAGGAATCCTCTCTTGATATACTGTTCTTGCAGTCGTAAAGGTATATATCGGAAATGAATATATCCTTGTAATCTATGACTCCGTCGCCTGTTGCATCGGAAACATCGATCTCCTTTGCTACTATCTTCTCGCAGTAACCGTCAAGGCATCTGTAAAGCTCATCTTTATCAAGAGTCATCTTTTCGCTTACAGGATAGAGCATATCATAAATACTTCTGACATACTCTCCGAAATACAGCTTACCCGAGCCTGTAAGCACACTTTCATAATAATCATTATCAAAGTACTTATCATCAGGTCTGCCGTCTCTTTCCAAAAGATACTGTACCGCATATCTGTCCATGTCATTGAGTTTGAGGAGCTCCGTAAAGAAGTCATGGTCCTCCTTACATACAGCCCATTCATCATCGGTTATGGAAGAAACGAAATCGGGATCTCTCAGCGCGAGCAGTCCCTCGGGATCGAGGTCGTACGGAAGCAGACTGTCTATCCATTCATGGTTGCGCTCAATTTTAGCTCTGAGCCAACTCTGTTCAGTAAAGTACTTATATATATTGATATCCTCAAATGTTACTTCTCCGTCAGAGTTTATATCCAGCTCGATATCGCCGTTTTTCACGCAGTTGCAGAAAAGTCCGTAAGAGCCGTTGAGGTCATTGAGGAATGTTCTGAGATAGCTGAGGTATATATCGGAAAATCTGTACTCTATTGTCTCATAGCCTATTATAGTCTGCTCTTCTGCACGGGCAGCAAGCTCCTCAAACTCTTCGGGAGTATATGCACCTTTATCGAAATCCTCGGAATTTATAATATCATAGGCTTCCTGATCGGCAGGTCCGTATATAGGTTCGCCGTCCTCACGCATTATCCTGTCAAAGTCTGCATAATATGATGGAAGAAGCTGCTCCTTCCTTATCATGTTTTTGTTGATAACATATTTCAGCAGAAGCTCGCAGTCGTTATGCTCTACCTTGCCGTTTCCGTCATAATCGGCTTTTGCAATTATATTGTCGATTTCGTCCTGTGGGAGCTCGTACTTGTAGTAATATGCGAACAGGTCAAAGCTGTCCTTTATGGTGAATTCGCCGTCCATATCAATGTCGGTATCAAGATCACCGTTATCCATCTCCGCAAAAATACTGAAATCATCATAGTTCATGCGACCGTATATACCGTCACTTTCAGCTGCTACCACAGGCATTTCTGCGGCATTTGCCATCATAACAAGCGAGGCAGCAAATGGCATAAGTTTTTTCATGTAGGTACTCCTTTCATTATGATAAACAGAAGTTGTGATATTTGTTGCTGCAATTGCTGTTGTCTGAGGAACAGCTGTTGTGACCGCAGCAGGTATTGAATCACTTTTTGCCGTATGGACATATGGAGAGGCAGCCGTTGTCAAAGTACTGCCTTTTCCTGTAACCGCGGCTGTTTCCGAAGAAACCACTTTCTTTGTATCAGTAACGGCAGTCGTTGCATTGACCGCTTTATTATCCGAAGAAGCTGTTGTTGTGATAACGTTATTATCTGCGGTGGTCGAAACAGTCACTTGCTCTATCACGATATTATTGTCCGAGAAGTCATCTTTCCCTATATTACGGCAGAAAACTGCAACACCGACTGCTGCGCAGACAGACATTGCAGCCAGAGCGCTTCTTTTCAGTATCATGTTCCTGCGCCTGTCTCTTGCGATCATTTCATCACGCCGTCTCAGTACGGTCTGAGTTACTTCATCATATTCCCGCATACGTTATCCCCTCCTTCTCCAGCTCTGTTTTCAGAGCTTTTTTTGCCTGATACAACAGATTTGTTATCTGCCGATTGTTCTTATGCATTATGAGTGCAGTTTCGGAGTTGGAAAAACCTTCAATATAAATAAGACATATCACCTGACGATACTCGTATTTCAGCTTTTGGATAAGCTTGTGAACTACTATCTTTCGCTCCTCGATCAGATAATTCTCCTCTATATTAACATTGTCGGAAATATCATAACATTCATCAGTTGACACCATTTTTACCTTTTTCTTCTTCCTGAGATAGTCTATCGCAAGATTTCGCGCAATAGTATAAAGCCATGTCCTGAAAGAGCTTTTTCCGGAATACTTCGGCTTCTTATAAGCCAGCTTGAAAAAAGTCTCTTCCATAA
>CAMYYQ010000375.1 GCA_947303535.1 uncultured Ruminococcus sp. | reverse complement strand
ATTGATAGATGAACGCTCGGCAGCAAGATACTCATCAAACTCCTCGTGAGTATAGATCTCGCTTATATAATCGCCTGAATGATCGTTAATGGTATCCTTTAAAGCCTTAGCGTCATTTCCCTTAACAATGAGATTTGACGGATTATCGCCGTATATATCCTTATAGTGTTTTTCTGAAATGACCACGGAAGTACCTGCGCCTGCATAATAATCAGTATCTATCTTCCCTGCGATCTTCAGCTCTTCCTCAACAGGAAGATATCCGTCCGAATTGAATTTTATTTTTACTGTATCACCTGTTTTATATCCGTACTTTTTCATAAGCACCTTGTCAAGGAATACTTCTCCCTCACCGATAGTATCAGGATTATCCGAAAAGGCATCAAACATATCATATCCGCCGTCACGCCAGCCATATACTGCTATCTGAGTCGTTTTCTCTTCATCGTTGATATTTGCGCTGTCCCATGTCATGTAGACGAGCTCTGATCTGTCAACACCTTCAAGGTCCTCCACGTATGAAAGATATGAGGCTTTTGAACCACCTATCATCGCAATAACATCGCTCTTGAACACATCATGGTTGTACATGGCAGAAATAGAATTGGTGAATATATAGATGACCATTGCAAGTGAAGCTGCTGTTACGCATAAAACAGAGCTTCCGACTGTACATTTCTTTGCACCTGCTTCAACAGCTGCAAGTCTTGCTATAGGGAAACCAAGCTTCTCAAAAAGCTTTTCCAGCATCTTTGCCGCAAAGCGATAAATGTAATTGAAAAGCAGTCCTACTGCTGCGATAAAGCAAACAAAGCATATCATACCGCCCCAGAAATTATCCCTGAAGAAGTATGTCACGGCAAATACTGCAAGCAAGCCAAATCCTATATATGTACCTGTTCTGCTCGGACGATACTCAGTATCCTTTGTATCAAAGATAATATCACGGATAGGTGTCTTTACTGCCTTTATTACTTCCTTTATCGGGCAGAGACACTCAACTATCATTGCACCGAGAATAACGCCGATAATGACTATAAGCTTTGCCTTTGGCACATCCGGGTGTATCATATCCTCTCCGTTTGAACTGAAAGTGAACATGGAGTCAAAGAAAGGCTGTTTTGCATAGAAATAAAGCACGATACCGATGACACTTCCGATAAGTCCATATAGGACATTCTCGAAAAGGAGTGCAACTGTAGTCATACGTGAGGATATTCCCAGGCTTCGGAAAGTACCTACTACCGACATCTTGTCAACGATCATACGCTCGCATACGGAAAACGTTACGAATATTACAAGAAGCATACATATAGCGAAAAGTACAAGGAATATTCTTGTTATAGAGCCTATCTGCTCGTTGAGCTCTTCGTTGTCGAAGAAGTTATCTACCTGCGCTGTAGGGTATTTTTTCTTGAAGAAATCCTCTGCCTTATTTACCTCAGAATCCTTTTTCACATCGACGAAAGCCATCATTATCTCAGGCTCATCGGCTATTACAAGATCCTTCATGTCATCAAGACTTATAGCAATTCTGGTGCTTACATCAAAGATGCCCTGCTTTTTTTCAACACTGCTTACAGTAAACTCAACAGGTATGTCTCTTTCGCCGTGAAGAACTATCTTATCTCCCTTTTTATAGCCGAATTCCTTGGAAAACTCCTCAGAGATAGCTGCCTTTTTGTTGCCGAGATCAAGGTCGTTTTTGACAAGCTTCATCTTCTTTGCCTGAACCGGATCGATAGCAAATATACTCATATGCTTACGGCGGACATAAGATATATCCATATCAAGATGTCTGTCAAAATAACAGCTGCCGCCGCTGAGATACATGATATCACATTCGGGAGCTCCGTCTGCAAAGCCTTCCTCGATAGGAGACTTTGTTGATATCATAATGTCGGTATTGCCTGCCATATTGGCAAACATATTCTTTACCATTTTATCAAGGGAGCCGCTCATGTCAAAACAGAGCATAGCCGTAAAGCTGCAAACTGCAATACAGAGCAGAAGAAGGATAGTTCTGAGCTTATGCGCCCATATATTCTTTAATGTATGTTTAAATATCAGTCTCATCGCTTACCACCTGCTTACCCTTTCCTCGGGAGCAACGTACATTCCGTCGCCCTCCTTCAAGCCGTACACCTCATTGAACTTTTTGTTCGATGCAAGTACAGCATTAACACGAGTCTCAGCAGGACTGTGCTCGTCAAGCTCAAGTGATCTTATACCGTCAGAGTCCACCATAAGGGTAGCCCAGCTCTTTGCATAGCTCTCAAAAAGCTTTTTCAGCTTTTCCTTGTCGTCGATGAGATTTGTTACACATTCAACTCCGCTGAGGTCGGCATAGTTCTCGCCGTTTGTAAGCTCTCCGTCAACATGGAACACCTCCATGATAGAGTAACCGCTGTAATACTCGGCAAGCTTATCCGCACGCTCTTCAAGTATCTGCTTATCCTTTTCGCCCAGCCAGTCAGGGTTATAGATGCCGTCAGGATCGTAATTTATACAGTTAGAGTCAAATGCATGACCTATCTCATGTCCTATAACTGCACCCAGCGCACCGAGGTTTTCAGCACGGCTGCCCTCAGGGTCAAACATTGGCTTCTGCATTATAGCAACTGTGATATTGATAGAGTTGGATACCTGATACTGCGTATTGACCTCTGTAGCAAGCATTTGTGACTTTGTTCTGTCAACTTCCTCAGACAGTTCCTTGATTCTTTTTGAGAGATTATTTCTTAAGA
>CAMYYQ010000374.1 GCA_947303535.1 uncultured Ruminococcus sp. | reverse complement strand
TCCCACCATTACCACCATAACCTCACGCCGCTATGTTGAGCATGAGGGCAAGGCTCTGAAGCCTACCAACTTAGGCGAAGTTATCACAGAGCTTATGAAGGACCATTTCAAGAAGATTGTTGACGCTAAATTCACAGCGGAAATGGAAAACAACCTCGATGAAGTCGAGCACGGCTCAAAGAACTGGGTAAGCACTCTCCATGAGTTTTACGATGATTTTTCAAAAACTCTGAAAAAGGCTGAAGAAGCTATGGACGGCAAGCGTGTTAAAGTCCCTGACGAAGAGACAGACGTTGTCTGCGAGCTTTGCGGCAGAAATATGGTAATAAAGTACAGTAAGTACGGTAAATTCCTTGCCTGTCCGGGATTCCCCGAGTGCAAGAACACAAAGAAGATAGTTACAGAGGCTGACGGAAGCTGTCCGAGATGTGGAAAGAAGATGCTGCTGAAAAAGTCAAAGAAGGGCAGAAGCTTCTACGGCTGCGAGGGATTCCCCGATTGCAGCTTTATGACATGGAACGTTCCTACTAAGGAGATATGTCCTCAGTGCGGCAAGACTCTGTTTATGAAGGGCGGCAAGTCGGGCAAGCTGGTATGTGAGAATGACGGCTGCGGCTATGAAAGAGAGCTTAAAAAATGAACGATATCGTTAACGTTATAGGTGCAGGACTTGCAGGCTGTGAAGCGGCATGGGCTGTGGCGGAAGCAGGGATAAGGGTGCGTCTTTATGAGATGAAGCCCGAGAAGTATTCTCCTGCTCATAAGTACAGCGGCTTTGCGGAGCTTGTATGCTCGAATTCGCTTAAAGCTGCAAGGCTTGAATCGGCTGCGGGACTGCTCAAATACGAAATGGAGCTTCTCGGCTCGCTGACAGTGCCCTGCGCAAAGGAGAATTCCGTAGAAGCAGGCGGCGCACTGGCTGTAGACCGTGAGAAGTTCTCGGACGCAGTTACATCTAAGATAAAGTCTCACCCTCTTATCGAGGTCATAGGCGGCGAGGTCACAGAACTGCCCGAGGGAACGACTATTATCGCTACAGGACCTCTTACACAGGGGGCTATGGCTGATATTATCCGCGGACTCTGCGGCGAGGGACTCAGCTTTTATGACGCAGCTGCTCCTATCGTTACTGCCGAGACAATAAATATGGAAAGAGCATTCTACGCTTCACGCTATGACAGAGGCGATGCGGACTACGTTAACTGTCCCATGAACAAGGAGGAATACCTTGCTTTCCATGAAGCTCTTATAAATGCAGAAAAGGTACAGCTCAAGGACTTTGATACTCACCCTTTCAGCGTATACGAGGGCTGTATGCCTATAGAGGAGCTTGCTTCACGCGGAGTTGACACTATGCGCTTCGGACCTATGAAGCCTGTGGGCATAGATGACCCGCGTACAGGCAGGAGACCTTACGCTGTTGTACAGCTGAGAAAAGAGAACCGTGAGGGCACACTTTTCAACCTTGTGGGATTTCAGACCAATCTTAAATTCGGCGAGCAGAAGAGAGTATTCTCAATGATACCCGGGCTTGAAAATGCCGAGTTCATGCGCTATGGCGTAATGCACAGAAACACATTCATAAACAGTCCCGAGCTTCTCAACTCCGATTTCTCAATGAGAAGCCGTCCCGAGATATTCTTTGCAGGACAGATAACAGGAGTCGAGGGCTATATGGAAAGTGCAGCCAGCGGACTTATAGCAGGTATCGCTGCATCACGCAGGCTGAAAGGACTTGAGCCTGTAAAGCTTCCGCTCGATACTATGATAGGAGCACTTTCGCACTATGTCAGTGATCCTTTCAACAGCGGAAATTTCCAGCCAATGGGAGCTAATATGGGGATACTTCCCGATATCGGCGTAAGGATAAAGGACAAAAAAGAACGCTACGGTGCATATGCACAGCGTGCCGTAGATTCGCTGAGAGGAGAGCTTGAAAGAATTGGCGGTAAATGTAATAGTTGATGCATTCGGAGGAGACAATGCTCCTCTTGAAGTAATAAAGGGCTGCGAAAGAGCAGTACGCGAGCTTGGAGTGAAGATAACACTTACAGGACGCGAAAAAGAGATAAGGGCTTGTGCCGAGAAAAACGGCATAAGTCTGAGTGGCATAGAAATAGTTCATACCGATGATGTTTTTGATATACATGAAGAGCCGAAGGAGATCATCAAATCAGGAAAAAACTCCTCAATGGCAGTTGGTCTTAGTTTGCTTGCTGAGGGAAAGGGCGATGCCTTTGTATCCGCAGGAAGCACAGGAGCACTTGTAATGGGAGCTACTTTCATCGTCAAGCGTATCAAAGGCATTAAGCGGATAGCTCCTTCACCTGTACTCCCCGGAGATAAGGGCAATTTCGTACTTATCGACGCAGGAGCAAATACCGAATGTCGTCCTGAGATGCTGGTACAGTTTGCAGTAATGGGCAGCGCGTACATGGAAAAGGTAATGGGCATAAAGAACCCGAAGGTAGGACTGCTTAACATAGGCTCTGAGGAAACAAAGGGAAGAGACCTTGAAATAGAAGCTTATAAGCTCCTTGAAAAAAGCGGTCTTAATTTTGCGGGAAATATCGAAGCAAGAGAGATGCCAAAGGGAAATGTGCAGGTCGTAGTTACCGACGGATTTACGGGAAATATCGCACTCAAGCTCTATGAGGGCATGGGCAGCTTCTTCGCCAAGAAGATGAAGTGGATATTCTCAGGTGCAGGAAAGATCGGTGCAATACTTTCAATTGGTAAAATAAAGACATTCCG
>CAMYYQ010000373.1 GCA_947303535.1 uncultured Ruminococcus sp. | reverse complement strand
TTACCGCAAAGGAGAAGGTAAGGCTTCTGCCTCCGCTGACTATTTCCTACGATGAACTGAAGGACGGACTGAAAATTCTGATAGAGATACTGGAGGAATGATTATGGAGCTGCAGGTAACAGGCAAGGGAAATAAATATATAGCCACTGACAGAAGCGGCAAGACATTGTACAGTGTCAGGAAAAAAGGCTTCGGTTCGAGATATAATCTCATGGACGGCAATAATTATTACAACCTCTATACTCTTGTCCAGACGGGCGATGACAAAAAGCCGGGCTTTACCATAATTCTAAACGATAACGTGTTCCTTTCCATGGAGTGCAAGTCCCTTTTCCTTGATCCTACTATCGTGGCCAGAGGCAAGGAGTTCTCCTTTGAGCTCAGAAGCAAGGACAGAAAGGAATTCGAGATATTCAGGAACGGAACAAGCGTCGGTCATATCCATACTCTCACCGCCGTGAACGGCGAATTCAAGTACGACATCGAAATAGAGAATACCGCCTTTGACGACTATATACCCCTTTTCGCCGTGGCTATCGACAAGGCCTTCGGCGAGATGAACAAATAGAAATAACACTTTGAAAGGATAAAGATATGAAACACTTACTTAAAATGCTCGATCTCAGCAGCGAGGAGATCATCGACATACTTAACCTTGCAGACCAGCTCAAGTATGAGCTGAAGCACGGCATACCCCACCCTCATCTGAAGGGAAAGACCCTCGGCATGATATTCCAGAAGGCTTCGACCCGTACAAGAGTATCATTCGAGACAGGTATGTACCAGCTGGGCGGCTATCCGCTGTTCCTCTCCTCAAACGATCTCCAGATCGGCCGCGGAGAGCCCGTACAGGATACCGCAAGAGTGCTCTCACGCTACATAGACGGCATAATGATCCGTACCTTCGAGCAGAAGGAGGTAGAGGATCTGGCACAGTACGGTTCGATCCCGATAATCAACGGCCTTACAGACTTCTGTCACCCCTGTCAGGTGCTTGCTGATCTCATGACTATCCGCGAGTTCAAGGGCAGCTTTGACGGACTGAAGATGTGCTTTATCGGCGACGGAAACAATATGGCCAATTCACTGATAGTAGGCTGCCTCAAGGTGGGCATGAGCGTGTCTATCGCTTGCCCCGAGGACTATCAGCCCCCTGTTGAGATACTGGAGTTCGCTGCAAAGTACGGCGACAAGTTCGAGATGACAGATACTCCTATGGTGGCTGCAAAGGACGCAGACGTCCTTATCACAGACGTATGGGCTTCCATGGGTCAGGAGGGCGAAGCTGAGAAGCGTAAGAAGGCCTTCGCAGGCTATCAGATCAACGACGAGCTCATGGCTCAGGCTCACAGCGACGCTATGGTGCTTCACTGTCTTCCTGCACACCGTGAGGAGGAGATCACCGAGAAGGTATTCGAGGCTCACGCAAACGAGATCTTCGAGGAGGCCGAGAACCGTCTCCACGCTCAGAAGGCAGTAATGGTCAAGCTCATGGCAAACTAAGCCGTTAGCTATTGTAGGGGCGGGTATTATCCGCCTGAGAAAAGCGATTGCTGAATAAAGCGGACAGTTGGGGAACTGTCCGCTTTTTGCGAAATGATATGGGGGATTATTATGAAAACATTGAGGATAAAATATGTGCCGCCAATGATAGAGGCAATAGCGATATTTCTGGCCTTCGGACTTTTTCTGGTCCCGCTGGGACTGGCCGGCAGTGAAAAGATGGCTGATTATGCATTTCCGGGCATTTTAGCCGGAATGACGGCAGGTATACTGCTGATAGAAGTGGTGGGCTCGACAAAAACGCTGATAAAGCTTGGTGATGACGGCGTTATCAGGTGCATATGGGTGTTTTACAGCTGGAAGATAGACCTTGCAAAGGTGGAGAGCTTCTCCTATCATATACAGTCTTACTATAGCCGCTTAGGTACGCGAAATATGCTTGATCTGACCTTTTCATACAAAGATGAAGAAAATGCGGACGCTCATCACTTCAAAAGCGCGATTGGCAAAAAGGAAATAACCGAGCTGATGGCAGGCAGATTTGAAGAATTTGAATTAATGAAGATATACCGTTACGCGGAAACTCTGTACCCGCAGAAGGCTGAGGGATATGTCGAGGACAGCGGATTTTTGAATAATATGAGGTGATAAAATGTACAATCTTATACTTGCCTGTATGGGCATTGTAATCGCCATAGCGGGCTGCATATATCTGGCGGTTCTGCTTTATTATAAGAAGTTCGGCGTAACAGCAAAGGCGGAGGTGCTGGATGTTTCCGAGGTGGAGAGAAAAGTGGGCTTTATAGGTCATATAGTCCGCACGACAAAACGCGTCAGCCACTATACCCATACCATGAAATATGAGGTGAACGGCAAGGCCTACAAGGAGAAGGACAGCGCTGCGTATTCCCGGCCGCTGAAAACGGGCTCCACACATCTGATACTCTGCGACCCGAAGAATCCGAAAAAGTTCAGGTTTGAGGAGAATGTGGACAGCCACATAAGGATAGCCGCCGCACTGGCGGTTATGGGAGTGATATTTGCGGTCAGGTTCTTCTATACATATATGAAATAACATACCTTGTAAAACATAACCAAAAAAAGAAGAAAAACCATCGCATTCTTTTAGTTGACAAACGCCTTGTGACATGATATAATAATTAAGTCGCCTGAGGGCAACAGTCTTCGGGCAGACTCCACAGCATCTTGAAAATTGAACAATGCGAATAAAAAGTAACGACCCTTGAGATTCC
>CAMYYQ010000372.1 GCA_947303535.1 uncultured Ruminococcus sp. | reverse complement strand
GCGGCGGTACTATTGAGGTATCAAGGATAGACATATCCGCAAGCAGTCTGAAGAATGATATTGAAAATGTTCTCGGAAGATACGGCGATTACAGCTATGAGCAGATCAAAGGCGGTATGAAGGGAGTCAATAATGAGGACTTTACAACTCATTACCGTATGATCACAAGCGTTGTATCAAAGGGCAAGTATCAGAAATACGGAGCTATCCAGAAGTCGGACGGTATGTCTACACAGTTCGGATACGCCGAGGCTTTTGCTGTACTCAAGGATAACAAGCTGACTGTAATATCGGGGCAGCTCCTCTCAACGGATATGACCGAAAGACAGAACTTCTCGGAGCTCATAAAGCAGCTTGCGGAAAAGGTGGAATACTGACGGAGGTGAATCTATGCCATATATACCATTCACGGACGAGCAGAAGGTCATGGCGAACTCCGTGGATCTTGAATATTTTCTGAGAAGCCGCGGAGAGAAGCTGGAAAAGGTCGGACGCGAGCACAAGCTCATATATACCGACGGCAGCGGCAGACATGACAGCATAACTATGTCCGGAAGTACATGGTTCGATCATAAGAATCAGACAGGCGGCGGTGCTATAAAGTTTATGCAGTATTTCTACGGTATGAGCTTTACCGATGCTGTGCAAAATCTGCTGGGCTATACCGTGTCTCCCCTCGCAAAAAGCGTACCGGAAACAGCTCCTGAACCCAAGAAGGAGTTTATTCTTCCGCCAAAGAACAAGACTATGAACCGTGTGTACGCATATCTCATAAAACAGCGATTCATAGCTCCTGAGATAGTATCTCACTTTGCAAAGGAAGGAAAGATATACGAGGACTCGGAGCATCATAACGCTGTATTCATGGGATTCGACGAGAATGGCGTTCCTAAACAGGCTCACAAACGCTCAACAAACAGCTACGGAAAGACCTTCCGCATTACTGTCGAGGGCTCGGATACCGATTACAGCTTCGCTCACTACGGTACATCGGGCAGGCTATACGTCTTTGAAGCTCCGATAGATATGCTCTCATATATCACGCTCCACCCCGAAAACTGGCAGGAACATTCATATATAGCCATGAACGGCGTTTATGAGTCTGCTGTGCTGAAAGCGTTGGAGCTTCATGACAATATAGATCATATCGTTATCTGTACCGATAACGACGAGGGCGGTATTGACGCATTCGATAGGCTCAGCGATATACTTCGTGAACAGGGATATACCAACATAACGAGGATATATCCTACCTACAAGGACTACAATGAAGATCTCAAAGCACGAAACGGACAGCCTGCAATAATTGCAGTATCGCATGAAAGAAAGCAGACGTTCTATGAAAATGTCGATAATTTAGGGTATTACCCATGTCGTCCCGATAAGCTGTCGTCACAGCTTAAAATGGCGTATAAGAACGGACAATACAGATATCTTGCCGAGTATGCATTAGCAGGCTCGGCTTTCTTTATGCGTGTAAAGGACGAGAGTAAAGCTCATTCTGCCTTAAAAGCAAAGCTGAGGAAGGAATACCGAGCTTACAAGGATAAGGCAAGGCTCGACGTTAAATGCAGAGATCTCAGCAGTAAGCTGAAAGAGGTTCTGAATGACTTGAAACAGCCTGCGAGGACCTATGAGCAGTCCATAGCGACTGCCAAGCGGCTCTATGAGCTTGCGGACTGTGCTGTAAAGGTTCAGACTCAGGAAGAACTCGACAATAAGCAAACGGAAGAAATGACCGAAAGCGAAGAACAAGACGAGGAAGCGGAGCTATCTCCGCTTCCTTCATTGTCATAGGGTGCGCGTCATGATGTCATAGGCTTTTATTAAGTATACAAAGGAACTAAGGATATATATAGCAAAAGAGGAAGTGAGATATTGGATGATAAGAAAATATACCTGTTAGCTTTAATGGCGGCGTGTTTAGTTATATTTGCAATTATAGTTAGTGTACTGGACAGCCGCGGAATAAACAGTATAAAATCAAAAGCAGTTGGTGACGGTCAGCATGGAACGGCAAGGTGGGCAACAAAGCCTGAGATAAGGCAGACGTTTTCCTCTCTGCCATTCGAGCCTGAACTATGGAGACAAGGCAAGAACCTGCCGAAAGTTCAAGGTACGGTCATAGGCTGTCACGGAAAGGTAAATACGACAGCTCTTGTAGATACGGGAGATGTCCACAGTCTCATGATCGGTGCAGCGGGCGTCGGCAAAACAGCGTACTTCCTGTATCCGAACATAGAATTCTGCTGTGCAAGCGAAATGTCGTTTTTGTCAACGGATACGAAGGGAGACATAGCTCGAAACTATGGAAATATAGCCAAGAACTGCTATGGATACAATGTATCGGTGCTTGATCTCAGAAACCCGACAAGGAGCGATGAGGATAATATCCTGCACCTTGTGAACAAGTACATGGATATCTATCTCTCGGATAGGACAAATCTTTCAGCAAAGGCAAAAGCTGAGAAATATGCAAAGATAACTGCTAAGACGATAATCAATATCGGTGGCGGTGACAGCTCAAATTACGGTCAGAACGCATTCTTCTATGATGCGGCAGAAGGACTGTTATCATCGATAATACTGCTGTTAGCGGAGTTCGGTGAGAAAAATGAAAGGCACATAGTATCGGTATTCAAGCTGATACAGGACCTCATAGCCAAGCCGCCTGCTAAGAACGCTAAGGACAAGCCTCCGATGTACTTCACGACACTTATGGAGAAGCTTCCAAGCGACCACAAAGCAAAGTGGCT
>CAMYYQ010000371.1 GCA_947303535.1 uncultured Ruminococcus sp. | reverse complement strand
AGCGATAGCTCCGACGACTACCTTTTTTGTCTTCATTATTTTTTCCTCCTTCTTCGAAAATGTTATATAACAAAGGAACGGGGTGCCCCTTTAATTATATCTTGTCTTGAATGCAGCGGATACATCGTTCCGCCTCTCTGCAAAACCGTATCACCGATATACAAATGAGACCTGAGTGCAAAGCGGTCGGCTCTGAGCCGCTGCCAGTCATACAGACTCACACAGGCGAGGATTTTCCTTTCTTCTCTGAGACGTATGTACACGCTCGGTGAAGCTCTCCTCTGCTGTAAGACCGTGACTGAGATCATTGCTCTGCAAGCAGCGGTTTTGTCGTAAGACGCATCACACTGCCGTGATGAGATTTTTCATCCCATAACTATATTTATTCATGATTTCATTATATATCAGGTCTAAAAAAAAGTAAATAGGTTCATACTGTTTTTGGTATTTTACCTAAACAGTAAATCTGATTTTTGCACGGTTTGCACAATGATATTTTTCTCAAAAAACCACCATTAAAGCTGTTTTTTGAACAAGAAATGAATTTATCAAATTATTTGTCGAGTTTGCGGAATTCAGCAGGAATTTGCTCCTCGATTATGCGGTTTATAACGTCCCAGCCGAACTCTGTATATGTACCCTGAGGCACTGCATACGGAAGTCCGTGACGGGCTGCAAGCTCTTCCGAATACTTGCTGTACGGGTAGACTTTCATATTTGAAAAGTCGTTCTCATAGTGGACTATAGTCGGTATGCATCCGACATTTTCGAGCGAGACTTCATTGGTCTCACCGTCAACAACGATATCAAAATCGGGAAGCTCACCTACAACGTTGAAGTTGTCGGTCTGAGCACAGATGAAATTACCCATTGAGTAATAAACAAATCCTCGTGTACCGTCGTCGCGCTCTATCCATTCCATAGTTTCTGCGGTATGTGTGTGACAGCCGAGTATCACATCAGCACCCCAGTCTACCATTTTGTTTGCAAGCTCGATCCTGTCCTCAGTAACGACTGTGGTATCATCTTCGCCCCAGTGAGCAGAAACAATGACAACATCTGCCTTTTGTTTTGCTTCCTTTATCTGGCGTTCGATAACGTCCTCCTCATCGTTCTTTATTACTCTGAGCGGAACATCGTCAAGCAGATCATCAAAGCCGTTGATGTGGTGAGCATACGCAAGAAAAGCGATCTTTACGCCGTTTACCTCGCGGACTCTGATATTATTTGCGTCCTCCTCATTGAGATAAGCACCGAGAACTGTAAGGTTGTTTTCCTTAGCCTTCTTATTCCAGAAGTTTATAGACTCTTCAAGTCCGTCAGTGCCCATATCGAGCAGGTGGTTGTTTGCCATAGTAATAACGTCGAAGCCCATATCTATCACAGCATCTGCGACCTCAGGCGGTGAGTTGAACAAAAGCACTCCGCCCTCTGCGCCTCGCACCTCATTACTTTCCGATATAACAGTTTCCTGATTAAGTATAGCCAGATCAGCACCCTCGATAAGATATTTTACCTCGGAATACAGCGGCTTGAAATCGTATCCGTTGCCGCCTGCAAGATTCTGCGCATTCACATTCACCGAATGGTGTATGAGGTTATCGCCTGCGGCTATAACATGAACCACCTTATCAGGTACTTCGGTAGTAGGCTCTTCTGTTGTTTCCACGGGTACATCAGTTGTTGTTACCGCCGCAGAAGTTGTTGCCTCGGGATTTGACTTTCCGACAACACCGCAGCTTGCTCCTCCGACTATGATAGCCGCAAGGAAAGCAACCGCACCAACAGCACGTCCTTTTCTTAATTTCATAAGGTTCTCCTTTATAAAACAGCAAATACCACAGAGACAAATACTGTTTTCTCACTTATTATATCACATTATTTTTTATTTGGCAATTACAAATTGTATCAAACTTAAATGAATTTACCAGGGGTTTTATTGACAAAGTGATTAAATTTCAGCCCCGAACAACGTATTTTCGGCAAATCCGAGAACACTACTTTATTTTTGACTGATTTTTGTTCATTCATACAAAGTTTTTTGTAAAAATTTGTAAGATTTGTCAATAGAACTGTTTTTTGTCCACTACGTATACAAAAAATTACATTATGTTAATTTCACGTGATCTCTGCAACTCAATAAACTCTTCCGCCAATGCTTCGGCTTCCGCATAAGATGAAAGCTGATAACAGCGTCCGCGGAATTTTGCAGATCCATAATATCCGTTCATATACCATGCCGCGTGTTTGCGGGCTTCGTGCATGGCAAGCTCTTCGCATTTTTCGCTGAGTTCAAGTATCAGTCGTATATGTTCGAGCATTACCTGCATTTTTTCTTCAAGTGTGGGAGGAGTGTATGCTATCCCTTTTGATCCCGCTTCGATCTCACGGAACAGAAACGGGTTTCCGTAGCTTCCCCGTCCTATCATAACGAGGTCGCAGCCCGTCTGCTCATACATCTCCTTACAGGTTTTAAAGTCAGTAACATCTCCGTTGCCTATAACGGGTATGCTCACTGCACTTTTGACAGCTTTTATAACGCATTTGTCCGACTGTCCGCTGTAAAACATATCTCTTGTACGTCCGTGAACGGTTATTGCCGCAGCTCCTACTGCTTCCAGCGCCCACGCCAGATATGTAGCATTTATGCTGTCACTGTTCCAGCCGCTGCGTATCTTTACCGTTACGGGAGTATCTCCTGCTGCTTTTACGGCAGCTTCTGTTACTGCCGCAGCAAGCTTTATATCCTTCATAAGTGCAGAAC
>CAMYYQ010000370.1 GCA_947303535.1 uncultured Ruminococcus sp. | reverse complement strand
CAAGTATATGACCTATCTGATGTGAGGTGGTGAAAAGCTTTGCACCCACTGCTGCTGCATAAGAACGGGCAAAGCCCTCTCCGCAGAGAAAGCATGGCATATACGAACCCTCGATGTTTCGCGGTCTGGCTGAGGCTGTTACCACCTTCGGAGATGCAAGCTCATTCTCGCCGAAAAGCTGCTCCATCATATCGGGAAGCTGTTTCGTATGGTGAAAAACAGCGTCGCTCTGTCTGAGTCCAAGCTCTCCCTCTTTTACGGGAAGAAGCTTTTTACACTGATATACCTTATTTTCCTCGCTGACATACACTGCCGCAGAGGTGGTATAATTACTGGTATCGACTCCGAGAAACTCAGGCATCTGCTTTTTCTTCCTTCTGCTCGTCTCGTGAGAATGCTCCGAGAACGCCGTTGATAAATGCTGTATCTTCCTGATATGTATACATCATTGAAAGCTTTATTGCTTCGCTTATTGCTGCGTTCATCGGAGTATTGTCGTCATACAGCGACTCATACATAGCTATGCGCAGAATAGCAAGATTGAGCTTGGATATTCTCGAAACGCTTCTTGACTTGCTGTATTTTGAGATGATGCCGTCAAGCTCTTCTGCATGAGCAAGAGTACCCTCAACCATCTTCTTGACTTCATCGTTTACAGTTATCTCGTCGATCTCCTCTGCTATCTCGTAAAGCTCATTTATATCATCATCGCGCAGAAGCTGTTCAAATACCAGCTTGAATGCGCTGTCTCTTATTTCACGCCTTGTCATTTGTACACTCCTTATTTTTCATCTAAAACCCGGTACATGAATATCATGCCCTCGTTTCTTTCAAATCCGTTTTTTATGTAAAACTTCTCGCTGGGATAGCCTTTAGTTGTCATCAGTGCCATTGCTACGACTCCCTCTTTTACAAGTTCGTCCTTTGCATATCCTATAACTGCTGTTCCTATACCGCTCCTGTGAAGCTCGGGCAGTACACAGAATTCATCTATAACATATTCGGGCCCGTGAAGATATGTAAGCTTTCTTCCGCATAATATCGCCTGTATACAGCCATTATCCTCACAGACGTACCCTATGGACTGAGGTGCGGACATAAGCTCGCCTATCCTTTTACGTGACAATTCGTCAGACCATTCCTCGTTCCACGGCGGCGCAGCAAATGCTGCTGTGAATACTGCCGCAGCGCCATCAAGATCATCTGCCCTGTATCGGCGTATCATTCAAATACTACTCCGCTTACTGTTACGTTGACTCTTGCCACAGGGACTCCTGTCATAGTCTGAACGTTTTCCTTTACGGCAGTCTGCACTTCCTGAGCTACATTACAGGCTTTTTCACCGCTCTTTACAATTATCTTCATATCAATAGCAGCTACATCGCCCATCATACTTATTTTAATAGGTCCGTTTCTTCTCAGCTTGCTCATCTTGTCAATTTCACCGCTAAGACTTGCAACTCCGTTTACATCAAGAGCTGCAAGCTTTGCTATTGCTATTATTACATCTTCGGATATCTTCAATCTACTTGATGCAGCAGGCTTCATCTCTTCAACTTCCATACTGAACCTCCATAGCACATATTTGAGTGTAAATTTTAATCAAAACTGTATTTACACCAGTACTATTGTATTATAACATATAATTCTAAAAATAGCAACAGACGCGGAGAAAAATTTGCCTTACTATGTCAGAATTCAGAGTTTAGAACTAAGAATTTAGGATCAAAATCAATTGCGAATACCTCACTTTACTTCAAATATCCTGATATTTTCAGCAGGGACTTCTGTTTCTCCAAGGATTATCTCCTTTATGGAGGCTGCCTGTGCTTTGTCAAGTCCTTCTGTTTTTACAACTACCTTCGCCGTCTCACCGTCAAGATATGCCACACAGTCCTGAAACCCCTGTGCTTTTACGAGAGATTCTATAGTCCCCTCGCTCTCTATGAGCTTTGATACTTCAACGGCGTCAAGTGCATTAACTACCATTTCGTTTTCGGTTATATCTCCGCCGCCGATTATGGACTGCAAGGTCTGAACTGCTTCGTCACGGTCATTCATCTTATCAAGCCGCGCCTGTGCAAAATAGTCACCTGCCGTGCCTTCCGCTGTGGCATTTACAAACTCGGTCTGACCGTAGTTTATGGTCTCGCTCTGCTTTTTCAGCACTGTCTCGTTCTTCATCATGTCAGGCGATGCTGTATAGTTTATGTAGACAGCTACCGCAAGCATGAGCGTGAGACAGGTCATTATTATCTGCTTTTTTCCTATAATAAGTGATGGCTTTTTCATTGCCGTTCTCTCCTTTTATCTGAGTTTTGTTACGTATATTCTCGATGTTGGTATATCAAGTGCAGCTGATACTGCCTTGTATATGCTTTCGCGTACCTGCGCACTTCCTCCGCCCTCACAGGCAACTACTGCTCCTGTTATCTCGGGCGATCTGACTGTTTCCACAAGTGCGTTCTTCTCGCTTCCGCCTCCTACTATAACATATCTCTCTTCCTCCTCCGTTTTATTATCACCGCGGCTGTATCGCCCCTCAGTTGCATAAACGTAGCGTTCATCACTCCCTACTGTAAGATATACCCTCACTTCTCCTGCACCGTCAATTTCCGCAAGAAAACTCTCTAAACGATGTTCTGTATCATTGCAGTATTTTTCGTTATCAGCAGCACCGATGCATCTGTCAGATACATCTTTCTTTTTCCGAGCATCATCAGGCATGAGCGAGGATATCATTATCAGCAGCAGTCCGACAATTCC
>CAMYYQ010000369.1 GCA_947303535.1 uncultured Ruminococcus sp. | reverse complement strand
TTGTCATACCAATTTTTATGCATTGTCATAATATACCTTTTTTCTCATAGAGTTGCGGTTATTTTGTATCAACATGGAAAAGTGATGCGGTTGAGGCTGTCCTTATATTGACAAAAGGCTGATGGAGTGATATAATTTTGAATTATGATGGAGTATTGTATATAAGAGCTTCTATGCTCTGAGGAGGAAATTCTATGTCAATTAATATCCCCGAGATCTTTGCTTGCAATGTGTTCAATGAGGAAGTAATGAAAAACCGACTTCCTAAAAATGTTTATAAAGCTCTCAAGAGAACTATGCAGAACAATGAGCCTCTTGCAGATATGGCTACAGCCGATGTTGTTGCAAATACAATAAAGGAATGGGCTATCGAAAGAGGTGCTACTCATTATACTCACTGGTTCCAGCCTATGACAGGCTCTACTGCTGAAAAGCACGACTGCTTTATCAGCCCCGCTCCTAATGGAATGGCTCTTATGGAGTTCTCAGGCAAGGCACTTGTAAAAGGTGAGCCTGATGCTTCTTCTTTCCCCTCAGGCGGTCTGCGACAGACAAGTACCGCAAGAGGATATACAGCATGGGATCCGACTTCTTACTGCTTCGTTAAGGAAGGAAGCCTTTATATCCCTACAGTTTTCGTATCCTATACAGGTGAAGTGCTTGATAAGAAAACGCCTCTGCTTCGTTCTATGCAGGCTCTCAGCAAGACTGCTGTACGTTTCCTCAAGCTTTTCGGAAATGACAGAGTTACAAGAGTTACATCTACAGTCGGCGCTGAGCAGGAGTATTTCATCATTGATAAAAAGATGTACGACAGACGTGAGGACATTATCCTTACAGGAAGAACTCTTTTCGGTGCAAAGCCGCCTAAGGGACAGGATCTTGACGATCAGTACTTCGCAAATCTTCGTCCGAGAATAGCTGCTTATATGGCTGATCTTGATGAAGAACTCTGGAAGCTCGGTATATATTCAAAGACCAAGCATAACGAAGTTGCTCCTGCACAGCACGAAATGGCTCCTATTTTCACTACTTCCAATCTGGGTACCGACCAGAACGAGCTTGCTATGGAGGTCATGGAAAAGGTAGCTCTTAAACACGGACTTGTATGTCTGCTTCATGAAAAGCCTTTTGAGGGCGTAAACGGTTCAGGCAAGCATAACAACTGGTCTATGTCTACAAATGACGGTCAGAATCTTCTCGATCCCGGAGATACTCCTATGGATAATCTCCAGTTCCTTACTATACTCTGTGCTCTTATCAAGGGTGTTGATGAGTATGCCGATCTTATGAGACTTTCTGCTGCTTCCGCAGGAAACGATCACAGACTTGGTGCGGACGAAGCTCCGCCTGCTATCGTATCCATGTTCCTGGGTGAAGAGCTTGAAGCTGTATTACAGGCTATCGAGGACGATACAGAGTATAAGACTAAGACTCGTGCTTTCAAGATAGGTGTTGACGCACTTCCTTCATTCCCTAAGGATTCTACTGACAGAAACAGAACTTCTCCTTTTGCTTTCACAGGAAACCGCTTTGAATTCAGAATGGTAGGTTCTTCCGATAATATCGCTTGTCCTAATGTTCTTCTCAATACTATCATGTGCGAGGAGCTCAGTCAGTTCACTGAAATTCTCGAACCATTCAAGGGCAAGGAGAATTTCGATGCAGAAGTAAGAAAGCTTCTTAAAACTGTTATCAAGGAGCACAGAAGGATCATCTTCAATGGTGACGGCTATTCTGCTGAATGGGTAAAGGAAGCCGAAAGAAGAGGACTTCCCAACTATGCTTCAACTGTTGATTGTATGCCGCATTATACTGATGAGAAGAATGTACGCATATTCCGCAAGTTTGAGATATACAACCAGAATGAGGTAGCTGCAAGAACTGAGATACATCTTGAAAAGTATTCAAAGACTATTCGTATCGAAGCACGTACAATGGTAGAAATGGCAAGAAAACAGCTTCTTCCTGCTACTATGGAATACGTTCAGACTCTTTGTGAGTCTATCGCTACAAAGAAGCAGATAGGCTTTACAAGCAAGACTGATGAAAAGATCGCCAATAAGCTCAATGATCTTGCTGACCGCTTCTATGAGTCTATTGAAAGACTTGAAGAGAGAGTAAATGAGGCAAATGCTGTAAGCGGTATCCAGAAGCAGGCAGAATTCTTCCACGATGTTGTACTTGCTGAAATGGATATCATGAGAAGTATTGCAGACGAGATTGAGCTCAATATGCCTGCTGCTAAATGGCCTATTCCTGCATATTCCGAGATCATCTATAATGTATGATAAAATTATCAAAGCCGCTCGAATGAGCGGCTTTATTGTTATGTTTTTCTGCGTTTTATGTCCAGCTGGGCGATGATGACTGCTGTGAATACAAGTACACAGCCTGTAAGCTCTTTCGCGCTGAGTCTTTCTGACAGTAAAAGCCAGCCCGAGAGGGCGGCGAAAACCGATTCGAGGCTCATAAGAAGTGTTGCAAGGGCAGGGGGAGTAAAACGCTGTCCGATTATCTGTAGTGTGTATGCTGCTCCGCAGGACATGATACCTGTGTAAAGAATGGTGTATCTTGCAGCGAGGATATCGTTGATATGAGGTTCTTCAAATAAGAACATACAGACAGCCATAAGTATTCCTGCTGTGAAAAACTGTATACAGGACATTATCATGCTGTCTGCGTTTTTTGAGTTGAAGTGATCTATTGTGAGTATGTGGAGTGCATAGAAAAAGGAGCATATAAGTACGTAAAGGTCTCCCTTTGA
>CAMYYQ010000368.1 GCA_947303535.1 uncultured Ruminococcus sp. | reverse complement strand
AAAGATACTAATATAGACATTAAAGTAAAGAAAAATAAAGGATTATTCCATTCAGTATCCCGTTTATTTCGATATTGAAGAGCCAAAGCATAAGAAAATGTCTACTGCTGAGGTATCGGCTATGATAGACACTTTCTGCTCAACTATTGAGTCAAAGGGATTCCATGCAGGTGTGTACAGCTTTTCAAGTCTCCTGACAACTAAGGTATATCAGCAGGTACTTGATAAGTATGCAGTATGGGTTGCTCACTGGAACGTTAAAGTTCCCGGATATACCGGAAATTATGGTATGTGGCAGCATAGTGATTGCGGAAGAGTCAACGGTATTAATACCGTTGTTGATCTCGATCACTGTTACATAAATTATCCTTATATTATTTCTCCTGATACTTATGATCCTGACGGAACAGAGTCAAATGTTTCTTCTGTAGAGCATCCTGCATCTACTGATAAGGTGGTTGCAAAGGGAATAGATGTTTCCGTATGGCAGGCTAAGATAGACTGGGACAAGGTTGCAAAATCAGGCGTTGACTTTGCGATAATACGTGCAGGATACGGTAATCTTTCATCACAGAAGGATAAGTATTTTGAGGCAAATATCGAAGGTGCAGCAAAGGCAGGTATTGACTGCGGAGTTTACTGGTACAGTTACGCTTCATCACCTGAGGACGCTGTACTTGAGGCTGAAGCTTGCTACGAAGTTATAAAGGATAAAAAATTTGCATATCCTGTATATTATAGTCTTGAAGATGTTTGTCTGAATTCTCTCAGCAATAAAGAGATTTCGGATATAGCTAAAGCTTTCTGTTCGACACTTGAGAAGAAAGGCTACTATGTAGGTATAAAGAGCAATGTTAACTTCCTCAGCACAAGACTTGATGAATCACTTTTCAAGTCATATGATGTGTGGGTAGCTCATTATGGAGTTGCAACCCCAAGCTTTACTAAAAACTATAATATGTGGCAGTATTCAGGCACAGGCAAGATCAACGGAATAAACGGAAGTGTTTGCTGCGATTACGCATATATCAATTTTCCTAAAGTAATGGGAGAAGCTCATCTCAATGGCTTTTAAGCAATGAAATCCAATATGCATACCGTGTTTTGCGGTATGCATATTTTGTATAACAGGAGAAATTATGTTAGAATTCATTATAGGTCCGTCAGGCAGCGGAAAAACAACGAAGATGTTTGGGCGTATAAAGGAAAAGTGTTCTGCTGCGGATAAATTATGTATTGTTGTTCCTGAACAGTATTCGCAGGATTTTGACAAAAAACTCTATTTTTATCTCGGAGCTGAAAATTTCAACGAACTGTTTTCGCTGAGCTTTACGGGACTTTCAAGACAGCTTTTCCAGATGTACGGAGATCCCGACAGAAAAGGTGAATTTGCTGATGAAATGGCTAAGATGATACTTGTGTATCAGGCTGTTTCATCAGCTTTGTCGCGTCCTGAGTCTCTCAGCAGCTTCCGAAGGCAAAGTATGCAGAGCGGTTTTGCAGAAGAAATAACCACTCTTATACGTGATATGAAACGTGCAGGGGTAACTCCCGAAGACCTTGTACAGCGTTCACAGCTCCTTGACAGAAGGCTTATGGACAAGACCAACGATGTTGCTGCAATATTCCTTGAATATCAGCGTTTAATGGAAGAATACGGATTTAAGGACGAACTCGACAATATTCGTGAAGCTGCAAATGTTGCAAATATGAACAGATACTTTTGCGGTAAGACTATATTCCTTGACGAGTTTGAGAGTTTTACTGCCGATCAGTATGAGATGCTGAAAGTAATGATCTCTTCTGCTGAAAATGTTATTATAACATTGAGAACAGATGATGTGAATGCAGGGGAGTACACTCTCTTTGAAACTGTTAATGATACGTACAGAAAGCTGTCAGGCATTTGCCGTGAACTTGACAAGGAATGTATGATAACACAGTGCAATGAATACTACAGATTTAAAACTCCCGATCTTGAATATGTAAGCAGCCGTGGATTGAGAAATCTAAAAAATGAACCTGATAAAGCTCCTAATGCAGAGAATATCCATATTTTTGAAGCAAGAGATATGTACAGTGAAGCGGAGTATGTTTGTGCTGCTATAAAGCATCTGTTGTATGAAGATAATTCGCTTAAATATCGTGATATTGCTATCATCTCAAATGATATTGCAAGCTATTCAGATGTACTTAAAGCTGCATTCAAGAGATATGATATACCGTATTTCCTCAGCCTTGAAAAAGCCGTGGATCATACAGCTGTTATGGTGTATTTCCTTACGCTGCTTGATATACTTATAAGTCGCAAATTCAGGTCTGAACAGATATTCAGGCTTCTTAAAAGCGGACTTCTTGATGTATCACTTACCGAAATATCACTTCTTGAAAACTATTGCTATAAATGGGACGTTGACGGAGATATGTGGATAGAGCCGTTTACTGCGCAGGATAATGAGCTTGAGCTTCTTGAAGGTATAAGAGAGCGTGTGATCGAACCCATAATAAAGCTAAAAAAGCGTCTGAAACGTGATAAAACTGCTGACAAGATATGTATGCATCTGTACGATCATCTTGTTGAATGTGGTGCGGAGAAAAATACTGCCCGTCTTATGGGAGAGCTTATAGATCAGAATAAGGATTATGAAGCGGCTGAGCTGAAAAGATTATGGGGCTGCCTTATAGATATACTTGATTGTATCAACGATACCCTCGGAGAACGTGAAATAAGCTTTTCAGAGGTGAACAGGATCATCAGATCAATGATAGGGCGGATAAAGTATTCTGTTCCGCCTCAGACTCT
>CAMYYQ010000367.1 GCA_947303535.1 uncultured Ruminococcus sp. | reverse complement strand
TACCTTATCCGGCACGAGAGAATCGCCGCGGATAGTTGAGAAATCAGAGGTGAATCTTACAGCATAGTCCTTCTCGGGAATATTATCCTTGAGCCTGAAGTTTACCTCTATGAAATCATCGTTGAATACATAGTCCTTATCCTCTGCAATGTCTACCCAGAAGCAATATCTGCTGTCTATCTTGCTTACATAGCCGTCATCAGAAGTCGTTGTTTCTTCTGTTGTATCGGTCTGTCCGTTTTCGGCACTCAATGACCACAAGCTGCCCCACGGATTGTATGAAGATCCCCAGATCCATGGAGATGAAGAAGCAGATCCTGGAGCATCTGTGATTTCTGCTTCCGAAAGCTCACCGTCAATCAATGCAGATGGGTTAGTATACCACAATTGCCACGGACTCCACGGATTTTCAGCACCCCAAAGCCCACTTTCACTCCATGTATTCGAATCAGGATCCCATTTTCCCCACGGAATATCCTCACTAAATGTATCGTACCAACTCAATAAAGATGTGGGAGCATATACAAGATCTTTTGCGTTTGCGTCCCACCATGAAACAGCCTTATTGCAGATCTCCTCGATGAAAGCCTCCAATGATACCTCTGTATCGGCTATAGACTGATTTGCGTAATAGGAAAGGATAAGTGAAGCATCAAGCGAATTCACCTTGCCGTCCTTATCAACGTCGCAGATCTCAAGTATCTCATCTGTTATTTCTTCACCGTTTACGGAAAGATCAGCGTATAAGCTGAGTATATATGAAGCGTCTATTGAATCAATAATGCCATCGCCTGTAGGGTCGCCCAGCTTTAATTCGTCAGCTGATGCGGTCATAGCCGAAGCTGCCATAGCTGCCGCCATTATTCCTGACAGTGCCCCTGCCAGAAGCTTTGTTTTCTTCATAAAAATACCTCCTTTATGAATTGTCCGATATATGATACTTATATTATAGAAAAAAACTCTTATTATGTCAATATCTCAGAAGCCTTTTTCTTTAAGTTCCTTTACTATTCCAACGTAAAACTCTCTTACATCGAAATCCTTTATGTTCTCGCGGTTAAGGTCTATGATATCGCCGTGAGTTATTCCTCTTTTACCGTGGGGCTCTGCAAAAATGAATTTCTCGCCCCATTTCATAGACTCAACAGAAACAAGTCCGTCATTAGGTCCGTCGAAATACTTCACGAAACTATAGGACAGATTTAACGGGAAACGTCCGCCCATAGCCGATACCGAACGTGAGCCCACGCTTTGGTAATACACGCCCTTAACGTCCTCACATATGCTGTTCATCTGTTCACACGCCGAAGCAGTAAGGTCGGTGACTGCCGCCATAAAGTCGGGCTTTGTGTCGCCCAGCTTTTTAAGAGCAGCATTGTATTTGTCAGCAAGTCCGTTCTTGAAGCCCTCAGGCACTTTCGACAGCAGATAATCTGCGAACTGACACCCCCTGTGCGGAGTATTTATAGTTGTAAGGCTTGCCACCTTATCGCCTGCTCCGAGTATGGATATGGCATATCTCGAATCGAGTCCGCCTTTGGAATGTGCTATTATATTTACCTTGCCGCAATTTTCCTTTGTGACTATCTCGTCTATCTTCGCTTTAAGCTCAGCTGCACATCCTGCAACAGAGTCCGCGGACTGCTGACAGCCATAGTATATCTTTGCACCGTTCTTTTCCATTGCCTGGGGTATCCTTCCCCAGTAATTAAAAGCTCTCACATCGCGGAAAAATACCCCGTGTACCATGAGTATGGGATATTTCGTAGCACAGACTCTTTCCTGCTCACGGGAACGGTCAAGGGCAAGCCTGTCACATTCCGTTTTGTATTCGGCGTCAGTAAGCTTTATCATCTTCAAAAGGATAATAACGTTGACTACAGGGATAAAAGAGAATATCAAGCCTAATGCTCTCCATTTTATTCCTATCTGCACAGAGCTGGTGTATATCCTTACAGCCGATACCAGAAACATAAGTGCAAGCAGGATAAAGGCTATGATGCAGTTTATGGTAAGGGTAAGTCCCCATTTTCCGCTCACTGCATAATAAATACAGCCTGCTATCTCAGCACTCACATCAACAAGGAATATCTTCATAAGGTGACTGCCGCGGTGCATACGCCCAAGCCTGCCGCCTTCTCTCGAACTGCACGGAACTGCACACAGCACAAATACAAATAATATACCAACAATTACGGCAAGTACTTTCATTGCTCCGTGTAAATACATGAGAGAGACCGCATATATATTAACTGCACAAAAGGCGAGTATCATTTTTGTTAAAAGAGACAGTATTTCCATATATTCCCCCAAATACGTATGATAGGATACAATACTATAACTTAGATTATACATCTCAGGGCGGCTTTTGTCAATAAAACAGCCAAAGCATTTCCGCCCGACCGAAAAGGCAGAAATGCTTTGGCAAATCCATTAATATAATCCCTTAATATCATGTATGAAGATCATAAATATATCTTATGATTCTTTACTTTTATTTTTTATGCTGTCATAAAAGGCTGTATATCTTAAATCATCGGTGTGGAAATAATATGCGGCGTTAGCGATAAGCAGCTTCATATTGCCGTTTTTGTCTATGGAGATATGATCGGAGTACATTAGATCATCGCCAAAACAAATATCACTGCTTTCATCAAATTCAATATTGTCCTGTTTTTCCCACATGAATGATCTCATGTTTGAATTCAGCTTTGCCACTTCTTCTTTATTTAATGACAGAATCCCATTATTATATGCATCTATGCCCTCATCAGGATCATTGCAGTATACGTTATAACATGACT
>CAMYYQ010000366.1 GCA_947303535.1 uncultured Ruminococcus sp. | reverse complement strand
AGAATATATCAGCGTCCGCAGCCTTGAAGAAGTCCTCAAAGCCCTTTTGCAGACAGGCGCGGAATCCGTTGACGTTCCATGATATGAGCTTCATTGTTATACCTCCGGAAAGAATTTCTCCGCAGTCACGACAACTGCGGAGACTTTCCTATATTATAGCATAGTTTTTTATAAATTTCAACTTTCTATCGTTCAATTATCCTGTATTTCTATATATTTATCAAGTATCCCGCGGAGCTTCTCTATATCGCTGTCGTTTTTCAGCTTATAAGAGATATTGCTCTGACTGCCATTCTGAGGATAAACGTAACCATTCCGGCTGATAACAGCTCCTGCAATGTAGAAATCATTGTATACATTATCCATTTCGTCCAGGCAGAACGTCCATTCAAGGTCTGAGATCTCTTTTTTCAGTCTGTCAAAATCAGTTACGGTACACTCCCTGCTTTCCGTGAACTGTCCGTCGTCAGCACGGAACTGGGCCTCACCGCCCTTATAGGATTCGGGGAAGGCGTCCATTATATCATACTTTGAAGCATCCACGCCGGACTCCAGAGGTATAAGATGCTCGTCGCATATCTCTCTGAGCCTTTCAATGCTGCTTTCATTTTTAAGCTTGTATGCGTACTGCCTTGCACCGTCTGTCTTGGGAAGGATATATCCGTTTCTGCTGATAAGCGAGTCCATAGAATAGAAGTCCTTATATATCTCAGCCTCGTCCGTCTCGCAGCTCACCCACTGAAGTGAGGATATTTCCTTCTTGAAGCCGTTGCTGTCCCTGAGGACATATTTCGTGCTCTCTGTGAACTGTCCGCTGTCGGGATAGAAGTCCACCGTTATGCCTTCATACTGGGTAGAAAATGCACGCTTTATGGTGGAGCTGTCAATGGTCCAGTCATACTGAGCCAGACTGAGATGCTTTGCAATGACCAATGACTTGAATGCCTCCAGATCGCTGCTGTTTGCCAGCTTGTAGGTACCGCTGAAGCTATCATTTAACAGCACAAGATAACCCATGTCACTCATCATGAAGTAGGAATTCATTTTATTCAAATTGATCATATACATATTCTTTCCGTATAACGCATATGATGTTTTCCAGTCAAAGCTGAGGATATCCTCCAGCAAGCCGTTGCTGTCGACTTCATATTTGATGTCCCTGCTTTCCTCGGCGCCTTCAGTCAGAGTTGCCTGTCCTGTAACACTGTCAACGATATCCTTCAGATTTTTTTCCAGGTATTCTTTTGAGACCTGTCTCATCTCTTCCATGATCTCACTGCCGACAAACATCTGACCAAATTCGCCATAGTGATTAATTCCGTCATCATAGCTGTAATAAGCTGTGCTTTTCTTGCCGTTTTCGGTCTTTCTCCAGTTAAACGTATCGTTTTCGGAAATTTCAAACTGATATAAGAGATCTTTATCAGTATCTACGGGAGAAAACACTACAGAAATACTGTTTCTGCTTTCGACAACGTAAGGCAGTTCGTAATAGACGTTATTATTCTCCATATAGCTGAAAAACTGATCCTTGTTGATATCAACTATGGATGTATTGCCATTTGTAGGATTCATTACTATCAGCTTTGCGTCATAATCGTCTTTATGCTCCTTGAGCTCATACAAAATGCTGTCACCGGCCTGTGTTTCCTCGATCTTGGTATCCTCATTTATATTTGCAAAGTGGTAGGCTCCGCCGCCTGCGACTCCGCCTATAAGGACAACAACCGCAGCTGCCGCAGCAAATCTTCCCCATCTGCTTTTCTGTGTTATTACCTCTGTACCGCTTACTGTTTCCTCATACTCCGCTTCCTTTGCAGGAGCTTCCTTCAGTTTTTCCTGCATACGGCTGCGGAACTCGTCGCTGCATTTTATCTTGCACAGGAGGTCGTTATACTCGTTAGGTCTCATATACATACCCCTCTCTTTCAAGTTCTGTTTTGAGCTTTTTTCTTCCGCGCTGCAATAATGAGCTGACCGTATTCTCGTTCTTTCCCAATATTTTTGCGATCTCCCTGATGTTGTACTCCTCAAAGTAGTAAAGGAATATCACCGAAGAATACTTTTTGGGCAGCTCTGATATCATTTCTCTTATCTCGTTGTCCCTCGGTGTGAACTCACAGCTGAGGGTGTTTTCCAGCACCTCGTCAAGTGGAGAGTTTCTCATCATACGGGCGCTTTTCCTGAGATTTTTGCAGCGGTTGATGGCTGAACGGAGCAGCCATGCCTTCATATGTTCATCGGACTCGAATTCCTGCGGTTTTGAATGGAGGTTCAGAAAGACCTCCTGGGTTATATCCTCTGCTTCCTGATAGTTTCCCGTCATAGCAAAGGCCGTTCGCAGGACTGTATCGCCGAATCTGTTGAATGCGTACAGCGCTGAGTTGTCATTCATAGGTTATTCCTCCTTTCTTCTGAAAGCGTCGCTTCATAGATATATACAACGCAGGAGAGTATTTCCGTGCAGAAACAAAAAATTTTTTCTGTATTAACAGCAAAGCTCACCGGTATTCGCGGTGAGCCTTGTTTATCAGAGTCCTAACATATCTATTACGGCTTCCTTGGGGCGAAGGCCTACTGCCTGCTTTACTATGGCGCCGTCCTTTACGACCACCAGCAGCGGTATGCTCTCAACTCTGAAAGCTGCCGCAAGCTCGGGCTGCTCGTCAACATTGACCTTGCATACCTTTACCCTGCCGTCGTATTCGTCGGCTATCTCCTCAACTATGGGAGCCAGCATCATGCAGGGACCGCACCAGCTTGCCCAAAAGTCCATGAGCACAGGCATACCCTTATAGTTGCGTAC
>CAMYYQ010000365.1 GCA_947303535.1 uncultured Ruminococcus sp. | reverse complement strand
GGTGTACTTGAAGTATGTCACCTGTATCATTACGGAAAGTGCTTCAAGGATATACACAAGAGCAACGAGGATAAGCAGCAGGTGCTTGTGGAGGATAAGTCCCACACCTGTTACGGCTGCACCGAGGAACATCGAACCTGTATCGCCCATGAAGCATTTTGCAGGATTTAAGTTCCACAGCAGGAAGCCGAGACAGCCGCCTGCAAGCGCCATAGTGAAACAGGTCATCTCGTCCTTTTTGAGGATAGTGCAGCATACTGTGAATATGAGCATAGCTACAAATGTAACAGAGCCGCAGAGTCCGTCAACTCCGTCTGTGAGGTTCACCGCATTTGTCAGGTAAATTATCACAGCCATCATAAGTATATAATAGAATATTCCCAGTGAAGGAGACTTCCAGAAACCGAGGTCGATACGTGTCTCGCCGTCACCAAAAAAGTGTATCACTGCAAGAAAGCCTACAGATGCAACAAGCTGAAAAGCTATTTTCTGCTTTGGAGAAAGTCCGTCATTGTTCTTTCTGGCTACCTTTGTATAGTCGTCGATAAAGCCGATGATACCGAAGGCTGCGGAGAAAAGTATACAGCCAAGCATAAGATAGAACGGATAGAAGCTCTTCTTATCGGTAGTATCTATGCCCGTTTTCCATCTGAACAGCCAGTAGCCTGCAATAGCAGTCAGAACGGTGGATATAATGAACATGAAACCGCCCATTGTGGGAGTTCCCTGCTTTTTCGCGTGCCACTTAGGTCCGTCAACTGTTTTTATAGGCTGACCGAATTTTATCTTATGCAGGAAAGGTACAAGGAATATACCCGAAACTCCTGCTATCACGAATGAAAGAAGTGCTGTGACAAGATTGATTATCCAGAAAGACATTTTAAAATAACAACTCCAGTTTTTTATTTATCGAGCAGTTTAAGACCTTCAGCAACCACTTCACGCTCGTCAAAGTGGATATGCTCCATGCCTGCAAGTATCTGATAATCCTCATGCCCCTTGCCGGCAAGTACTATTATATCACCTTTATCAGCAATTTTCAAGGCATGATATATAGCTTCTCGTCTGTCAGTAACTACATCATAATTCACAGGCATACCTTCTATACCTGTAAGTATATCCTTTATTATAGCCTCAGGCTCTTCATTTCGCGGATTATCCGATGTGATTATGAGCTTGTCGGCATATTTTGCAGCAGCTTTTGCCATCTTCGGGCGCTTTGCCGCATCGCGGTTTCCGCCGCAGCCGAAAAGGCAGATAAGGTCGTTTTCAGTGTACTCCTTAACGCTTCTGAGGATATTCTCGATAGCATCGGGAGTATGAGCATAATCGCAAATAACTGTGAAATCACGTCCTGTAGGTATTACCTCACAGCGTCCCTTTACGCCATTGTATTCCTCAACAGCAGGGATTATACTGTCAATGCTGATGCCTGCTTCAAGACATACAGCTATTGCAGCTGTGATATTTGAAACGTTGAAAAGTCCCGGCATTCTTGTCTTTATAAGATGCGACTTATCGCCGCGGCAGAACCAGAAGCTTGAGCCTGTAGACTTTATCTTTATGCCGTCGGCATAGATGTCTGCATTTTCCTTTACGCTGAAGCTGAGCTTTCTGCACTTGACCTCGCCGAAAAGTCTCTTGCCGTAGTCATCGTCTGCATTTATAACAGCAGTATCACAGATATCGAAGAGCATTTTCTTTGCCTGATAATAGTCCTCCATATCCTTGTGATAGTCAAGATGATCCTGAGTAAGATTAGTGAATACCGCAGTTTCAAAATGAGATGAGCCTATCCTGTACTGACACAGACCGAACGAAGATACTTCCATTACAACATACTCACAGCCTGCATCAGCCATTTTTGCAAGGAGCTGCATAAAATCATATGCCATAGGTGTTGTATTGTCGGTGTGAATTACTTCATCACCTATCTCGTTCTGAATAGTTCCCACAAGACCTGTCTTGTGTCCGTTTTTCATAAGTATATGCTTGATAACATTAGTTATTGTGGTTTTACCGTTAGTACCCGTAACGCCTATCATTTTCATTTTGCGCTCGGGGTGTCCGAACCATGCCGAACATATCTGACCGTAAAGCTTACGTGAATTGTCAGTGATTATCTGTTTGTCGCCAAGTCCGAGATCACGTTCGCACACAACAGCCGCCGCGCCCTTTTCCAGCATCTCCGCAGCCGCCGTATGACCGTCAAAGCTTCCGCCCTTTACGCAGACAAAGAGGCTTCCCTCAGTTACCTTGCGTGTATCGTCGGTCACGGAACTTATTTCGGTATCGCCTATTGCAGTAACAGCGTTATTTTCAATAAGATCGCATAATTTCATTTTGTGTCTGCCTCCTGTCTCTTTCTTTGTAAATCATCAGTCGTTGAACGACTGTGCCTGGAATTCAAGTTCTATAGTAGTACCCTTAGCTACAACTGAATACGGATCTATGCTCTGACTCTTCACCGTTGCGCCTTCCTGCAATGCAAGAGAATTTTTCGCAACATAGTAAAGACCAAGTGCGCTCAATACCTCATTTGCCAGTTCGGGAGAATAATACGAAAGATCAGGCACTGTTACTGGCTCATAGGTATTGCCCTTTTCGGTATAAAGGTAGATACAGCCGTCCTTTGATATAGCTGTTCCTGTTATAGGAGACTGTTCAACTACTTCGATACCGTTGCCTATCTTTTCGTATTTTATAGTGCCGCTGCCAAGTCCCTGGATAGTCTTTATTGCATCATCAACAGATGCGCCCTTGAGGAGCGGTACCTTGACGTCCAGATTCTTGAGCTCCTGCTCGTT
>CAMYYQ010000364.1 GCA_947303535.1 uncultured Ruminococcus sp. | reverse complement strand
GCGCACGTACTATCTGCTTTGAATAGATGCCGCTGTTGCGGACTCTTCTCATATGTCGGGTATAGCCTTCGATCATTTCCTGATGCACCTGATGAACCTCCGCCTCGGTACGGCATTCATCAGCCTTCATAATATAAATATCGCTGAGATTGTAAGCCTCTTCAAGCGTCATTCCGCTGTTGATACAGAAACGAGCTATAAGCGCAGCCGAAATGCTGAAATGATATTTCAGATTTCTGAGCGGGTCCTTGCTGAGCACACCATAGCCTTCGCTGCAAAGCGGAGTTGCAAAAACTTTTACAAGCTCGATGTTGCCTGAGCAGATGCTCTCATAGCAGGCTATCTCCCTGTCAAAGGGGGCGTGCTCAAAGCCTTCTTCGCGCTTTAGGAAGAGATGTGAGGAAATGTACTTTTCGGTATAATCACTCATGTATTTCACCTCTCATATTAATTACTTTACCTTATTATACCATTTATTTATGAATTATTCAACATCTTTATATGTCCTAAATCAAGTCCGCCATACATTTTGTGCACAGCGGACTTGCATCAGAAAAGAGGTTGATCATTCACCTGTTTCGTGGAAGAAATACGGAAGCGCATCATAAACATAATGCCTTACATATCCCCACCAGTGTGTTTTGCCCTGAGCAACAAGCCAGTAGAAGTTGCCCTGTGAGAAATCAGATGTGTAAGTAAAGTAGTTAGAGCGAGTCTTGAGATCCTCCATCTCGGGCTTCATGTTACTGTATGCAATATCATCGGAACCAGTAGCTGCAAAGATGTAATACTGATTCTTTTTAAGTCCAAGACTGTCTATTTCCTTGGTAAGAGTGTTCATGCCTTCCCAGTTATTGCCTGAAAGCGGCATAAAGTAGCCAACGATGTCCAAATCGTGATCTGCTACGCACCATGTTGACAGACCGCCCATTGAGAAGCCGCCGTAAGCTCGGTGCATTCTTGTTGCTCTGAGATTTTCTTCTGACACATCGCCCTCGGCATATGTGGAATATTTCTTCTCAACGAACGGGACAACGCTCTTTCGGAACTCATCATAGAACTTGGCTGCTTCCGTCTTGTTGAAAGTAGGTGTTACTACGATCATAGGCTCAAGCTCGCCGTTCATTATCATATGATCGAGGATATTGTTCAGCTTTACATCGCTGCTGAATATAGTATTCTCATTTTCTCCGCCGCCGTGCATGAGATAGAAGATATTGTACTTCTTGCTCGGGTCATAGCCGTAAGGGAGATAAACATTGAGACTGTTCTGTCCGTTTATTCCGCTGTAACTCTCCTTTACTATCTTTCCTGCCTGTGAGCATGGGTTAAGATATTCACCTGGAGCTTCCCTGAATTGCAGATTGGCATTATACTCGAAGTCACTTACAGGTGTTTCTGGAGTATTATCTGGAAATTCAACGATCTTGCCTATCAGATATCTCTGAAGAAGTACAAGGTCATTTATCTCGAACTCTGTACTCTTGTCAACATCGCCGTTGACATTTGTATGATTGCTGTCCGAGCTTACAAGTATCTTTCTTGCACGTACAAGATCAAGGGAGTTTACACAGCCGTCCATATTGATATCGCCAAGCATATAAAATCCGCCTACAGCTCCTTCGATAACTGTACCGACCTTTGCTGCTTTGATATCATCAATATAGAAATCGCCTGTGCTCTTGTCTGTCTCTACATAAATCGAGATATTCTCAGCACCGTCAGGTATCTTGAAGCTTTCATTTGAAAGCTGTACCCACTTGCCTTTCAGCGCCTGAACAGTGTCTATCTTCTCATACTTTGTCTCATCATCAATATCATACTGCATGGTGAAGTGGAAAGTATCATAGTCTCTGCCTGTGTCATACATAACGTTGGCACTGAAACTGTAGCTCTCTCCTGCCTTGAAATTGCTTCCAAGCTCTATAACTGCACCCTGATACGCCTCAGATCTGCCCGAGCAGTAAAGCGAACCGCTGCCGTTGAAAGATTTGCTTGAAGAAGCAGCTACCTTTGCACCTGCTCTGCCGTCAAAGCCGTCAGCACCGCTCTCAAAAGAACAGTTCAGAAGATAATCACCGGTATCAGGTGTTACATCAACTGTAGTGACTGTTGTGGGCACTGTCGGATTTGGCTTTGTTGTAGTTGCAGTAGTTGTGACAACGGGAGTATTCTCACCGTCACCTAAGCGCCACCAGTCCATATTCAGCAGGTAATTGCTGCTGCCTGTAAACTTGAAGTAAAGATCATGCTCGCCGCTTGCGCCGCTGATATCACATGAAACTTCCTTCCACGACTGCCAGCCGCCAGTATTGGACACCTTACAGGTCCCGATCTTTTTGCCTGTAAGACTGTCGAGGTATATTTCGATATCTCCGCCGTCAGTGTCGGAAGATACACTTGCCGTGAATTTATCTGTACCGCTGCCGAAGTCAACGCCCTTGACCTTGATATAGCTTCCGTTCTGGATATTGCCTATATTCATTCCGCCCTCTGAGCATTTTTCGGTCTTTACGCCCTTTGAGAAGCAGATAGTCTCAGCTTCCACACGCTTGTACGGATCAAGGACCTTTAACTGGTCAGGGCCGTTTTTCGTAGGTGAAATAGTCGGTATCGAACCGTCAGAGCCATAGGTGAACTCATCTATACATACGCTTCTGTCGAAGCTTCCGCCGCCGGGAAGGCTGGCATCATGGTAGAATAAGTATGAATGACCTTTGAAGTCGATAACTCCCGGGTGGTTCGTGAAGCAGTTATGCGACTTCATGACCTGACCGCCGTAAGTCCACGGACCTGTAGGCGACGGCGCTGTTGAATAACCTAAG
>CAMYYQ010000363.1 GCA_947303535.1 uncultured Ruminococcus sp. | reverse complement strand
GTCCTCAGCCGTCAACACCATACTGCGCTGTGCAGTGGAGCTTATATCAAAGCTGACGGTATGCTTTTCGCCTGCCTTGACAGCCTGTCCTCTCAGAAGTCCCATAACAGCATATTCAAGAGCACCTGCATTTTTGATATCGACTACAGTACAGCCCTCCTTATTTACAACCGAAGCCTCAGCCCCCTCGATATAATTATCAAGCGGCAAAGAGCTCATTTCGGAAGGAACGAACTCAGAACCCGTTTTTTCGTAAACTCTTACGTAATCTATATCGAAGTGCTTTTCGCCGTCCGCAAAGGTATTCGGTTCAGCATAGATACCGTCGATACCGTCAAAATGTCCGCCCACGGCGAAATTGAGGATAATATAGAAATTCTGGTCAAAGGGTGCAGGATAGCTGAACCCCTCGGAATACCAGTCATGCTGTGTACTGAACAGGTTGCCGTCCACATACCAGCGTATCTCGCCGCGCTCCCACACAATACTATAGGTATGCCAGTTCTGAGTGCCGTCGCCGTCAGGGAATTTGTAGTCATTGGTGAGATAGGTGTTGTTTGGCCATACTCCGCCGAAATGGATAGTTCCGCATATCTTTTTGGGAGTGCTTCCCCAGCCCTCCATGATATCTATTTCGCCTGATGAAGCCCAGCCGCCGTAAGCGCTGTCCTCAGGGAGCATCCATATAGCGGGCCAGAGAGACTTTCCCGAGTCGCATCTTGCCCTGACTTCAATTTTTCCGCCGCAGGTCGAGAACTTATGGGCTGTGTTGATACGGGCTGATGTATAATCATAGCTTCACTGCACATCATCGGCAAGTCTTTCTTTTCTTGCCGCAATAGTGAGGATACCGTCCTTGACAGTGGTATTCTTGTCAGTATAGAACTCCTGCTCGTTATTTCCCCAGCCGTTGGTAACATAATTGCCGTTGTCGTCCAGCTTCCAGTTACCAAGCTCATAGGACCATTTGTCCATATCCAACGAATCACCGCTGAACTCATCGCTCCATATGAGTTTATAGCCGTCCTCGGGAACTATCTCAGCACCGTTTCCGAGCAGGAAACCGCTTAGCCTTTTAAGTTCTGATTCGGAAGCACCTTTTTTCCTCGCACTCACCATATCAAATATATCAACAACGCTGTCATTATTATAGTCCATGACAGCATTACCGTCAGCACAGACCGATATCGGAACAGCTGCCGCAAATATAAGTGCAGCCACCACCGCCTTGATACACTTCAAAAATACCGCCTCCTGTTTTTAAAATACTGTAAATTGAAATAGGGAATAAAAAACTTTGTAATACAGCCGTTAGCCATGAGCCATTAGCTGAAAGAGTTCGCTAACGCTCACAATATTTAAATTATTCGCCGCAGGCGACACATTTGCTAACAGATAAGGGCTAAAGGCTTAGTTATATGATAAGTATGAATGAAGATATTACCGCCCTAATTCAATCACTATTAGTTTTACGCCATAATTCTATCATTTATAACAGGTTGTGTCAAGCATTAAAAGCGTTTTTTATGTGCAAAAGGAACATTTTTTTGTTCTGCCGCACCATTATTTAATTGCATTTCGGCGACTTTTAACTATTTTACTTGCAATACCAAAAACACCATGATATAATGTAATGTGTCTGCAATGATCCCTTTCAGGCGGTCATTTTCACAGACTCAGTTAAAACAGTGCAGCTCCTTTATAAAAGAAGGAACGCGCCTGATATTTCTTTATATAAAATCATTCTGCCTAAAGGGCAAAACAAGCTTATATTTTGTTCGCTTACCGCGGATTTTATCAGATATAAGATACCATTACGGAGGGTAAGATCATGAAAAAGATTATTTCATCTATCGCAGTATGCTCATTAACACTTGGTATTCTTGCTTCATGCGGAAAACAAGAGCCAGCAGAAAAAGAAAAAGAAAAGAAAAGTGCAGATATAACAGGTAAATGGTCTATCGACTCACTTGATAACGAGACCATTCAGAATGGCGGTATCATCTTCAGTGACGGAAAGGGCTCGGTTTATACTGACAGCTCAAAGGTACTCCACTTCAATGATGAAGGTCTTGCGATCGGCGACAACAGCACAAACATGACCACCTTATCAAAGGATTACTTCAAAGAAGACGGAAAGCAGTTAACAATAGATATCTCGGGTATGGAAATGCTCGTAATGACAAAGATCGTTGAAGGAGAAGGCTATGACGGAACCTATTCACTGGACGGCGGTCTCTTCTATGACCAGATCGTTGAAGGAATGTCAAAGGGCGATGAGAAAATGCCTGAAGACATCGATATCTCACTTGTATTCGACGGCGACAGCAGTGAAGTAGTTTTCAACGACCTCTTTGAGTATGAGGTAAAGGGCAAGGAGATCAAATTAACAGGCTATTCAGCGATCATGGATATCACAAACGATGGCGGTACTGCTGAATATAGCATCGACGGCGACAAGCTTACGATAAAGGGACAAAATAAATCCGAAACTTTCACAAGAGTTAAATATAACAATCATCAAAGCTGCCATAAAGGCAGCTTTTATCAGACCTTTCAGCACCCGAGCTTCTTCCCTACAGGAATACAGCCGAAAAAGAGCTTGAATCATCAGGTATTTTCGTAGCTGAAAGCCCGAATGTTATCCGAACTGCATTAAATTCAGGCTTTACCCCGATTTCGTTACTTATGGAACGTAAATATATAAATATACAAGCTGCCGATATTATTGAACTATGTGGAAACATTCCTGTTTATACTGCTCCGTCGCAGGTGCTTACAGAGCTGACAGGATTTAAAATGACTCAGGGGGTACTTTGCGCCATGT
>CAMYYQ010000362.1 GCA_947303535.1 uncultured Ruminococcus sp. | reverse complement strand
AAACCATTGCTGCACATATATTACATCTCCATTTTGCTCAATTATTTGTAGTATATCATTTGCTTAAAGAAATGTCAAGAAAAATAAATTGTAAAACACTATTTTGACCGAAAGCTATTGATTTTACGTTCATTTTATTGTAAAATGATATTAAGAAGACAGGACGGCGATTAAGCCGCCCTTACAATGAGTTAAGAGGGTGAGACAAATAAAAACAGTTGAGATATTCACAGACGGTGCGTGCAGCGGCAATCCCGGACCGGGGGGCTACGGTGTAGTGCTTCGTTTTGGTAATATAGAAAAGGAACTCTCAGGCGGCGACAGTGCCACCACCAACAACAGAATGGAGCTTCTCGGCGTTATAACAGGGCTTTCGGCTCTGAAAGAGCCTTGCAAGGTCATACTTACTACCGACAGCAAATACGTTGTTGACAGCGTAACAAAGGGCTGGGTATACGGCTGGAAGAAAAAGGGCTGGATAAAGTCCGACAAGAAGCCTGCTCTGAACGTTGACCTGTGGGAGCAGCTCCTGCCGCTCCTTGAAAAGCATGACGTTACATTCAATTGGGTAAAGGGACACGCAGGGCACCCCGAAAACGAACGCTGTGACCGACTTGCGGTGGAGCAGCGCGATATTTACTCAAAATAGGAGAATATCCTTTGGAAAAGAGATTTGTTTACGCGGATAATGCTGCGACTACGGCAGTCTCGGAAGAAGTCCTGAACACTATGCTGCCCTATTTCAGAACGGCATACGGCAACGCTTCGAGTATATACAAGCTGGGACGAGACGCACAGAAGGCTGTTGAGACAGCCCGTGAAAAAGCGGCAAAGGCAATAGGTGCAGAGCCGAAGGAGATATTCTTCACAAGCGGCGGTTCAGAGTCGAATAACTGGGCTGTGAAAGGTGCTGCGGAGCTTATGGCTCAAAAGGAGAAGAAGCACATCATCACTTCCGTTTTCGAGCATCATTCGGTGCTTCACACCTGCGAATACCTCAGCAGCCACGGCTTTGATGTAACATATATCCCTGTAAGTGATAAGGGAATTATCGACCCCGAGGACGTAAAAAAGGCTCTCCGCGAGGATACTGCACTTGTTACTGTTATGTACGCAAACAACGAGATAGGTACTATCCAGCCTGTTGATGAGATAGCTTCTGTGTGCAGGGAAAGGGGAGTGCTTTTCCACACAGATGCGGTTCAGGCAGTGGGACACGTTGATATCGACGTACACAGGCAGGGTATAGATATGCTGTCTCTCTCGGGACATAAGATACACGCTCAGAAAGGGATAGGCGCACTTTATATCCGCAGCGGAATTGTTCTGCCTAATCTTATACACGGCGGCGGTCAGGAGCGCGGAAAGCGCGCAGGTACGGAAAATGTGCCTGCTATAGTTGGTCTTGGAGCAGCTTTAGAGGCTGCAACGCGCAATATTGCCGAAAAGGCTGCTGCAATAACTTCACAGAGAGAACGTCTTATTGACGGGCTTCTCAAAATACCGCATACCCGTCTTAACGGCGACAGGGAAAGGCGGCTTGCAGGGAATATCAATATCTCCTTTGAGGGTATTGACGGAGAAGCACTCCTGCTCATGCTTGATCTGAACGGCATCTGTGGTTCGTCAGGTTCAGCCTGTACATCGGGCACAAATGACCCGTCACACGTACTGCTGGCTATGGGAATCGGGAGAGAAGCTGCCCGCAGCGCACTGAGACTTTCTATAGATGAGGATATCACAGATGATGATATCAGCTATATCCTCGAAGTTATCACAAAGTCAGCCGAAAAGCTGCGTTCAAAGTCGCCTGCATGGGAAAGAATGATGAAAAGCGAATAACACGAACAGACTATGAAATGGAGGTAAAATTATGGGATTTCTGGATAAGCTCAAGGACGCGATATTCAACCGTGAAAAGACTGATACGGGATTTATGACCGATGATGAAAAAGAGCTCCGCGAATATGAGGCGTATTATACTCCGCAGTCGGGAGTTGCAGAGGGTACGTATTCAGAGTTTGTTGTTACCGATGTTTTTACTATAACAGGAAGAGGTACGGTAGTTACGGGTACAGTAACAGGCGGCGTGTTCTTTGTGGGTGACAATGTTCTGCTGGTAAACAATTATTGGTATAGAGCAGTTCCGAAAAGTGTGCGAGTCGGTCTCTGAGGGCGCAAATGCGGGCTTTATATTAAAGGATATCGACAGGAAGCAAGTCTCCAGAAACGATATAATCAAGAAGAAATAAGCAGCGTGACGCTGCACCCTTGCTCCGTTTACACTCGTAAACTCGTTCACTCTTATCAACACCCATACTCGTACATCGCTTACGGCACTTTAATTACGAATGAAATAGGGACGAACACTGTTCGCCCCTATCTTTTTTACTTACCACTTACTAATCACTATGCACTAAGCACTAAGCACTAAAAACTAAGGGGCGGATATTATCCGCCCCTACTACTCACTATTCCTCGGAGTCGTCCTCAGCATTTTCTTCTGAGTCGTCCTCGTCATCTTCGTCCTCGTCGTCATCATCGTCTTCATCGGCGATGAGCTTCTTGTATTCCTTTTCCTCAGCTTCCTCCTTAGCCTTTTTAGCAGCAGCTTTTGCTGCCTTTCTTGCGCTTGTGGGAGCTGTTTTCTTGCTGCGTTTCATGAGGACTATTGCGAATACGATAACGGCAATGATAATGCCTACCATTGCGGCAATGAAAGCAAACTTCGCAATATTTACATCTTTGGCAGTATACTCTATGCTGTTTGACTTTGCGTATTTTTCAGCTGCCGAGCCTGAGAACACGCTCATTGAAAAGCCGTTTATTTTGGTTTTCTG
>CAMYYQ010000361.1 GCA_947303535.1 uncultured Ruminococcus sp. | reverse complement strand
CCTCGTTCATGATTATCGGGTCTGTTACTGACTGCCCGACTTCATAGTGCATATTGGCAGCGTTTACAAACCGTGATTCTTCGTCCATAAGAACAGCATAACCTTCGTGACATTCCATAACTATATATTTCATACTTTTTCACCACCTTTGAGTACCTGCATGATGTGTCCGCGCATTATCTCGTAACCGTTTGTGCATATGAGCAGTACAGCTACAAGATATCTTCTGTGCCTTTCCAGAGATTTCCTTTCCACATCTGCTCCCTCTGCGAGCTTGGCAAGGGGAACACGTTTCGTTCTCAGGAAATCCTCGAGGATATCGGGGTTATTTCTGGCGTATGCAACGGCTTTCTTGCATATTTCAAGAGTGCGCCGCTGACGGGGCGAGTTTTCCGCAACATCGGTCATGGATACACCGAAGTCGTTCATCTGTGCAGAAAGCTCTTCTATTTCTTGTTTGGTCGCCTCGCGAATCTCATTTTCTTCATAGTCGTTGTGCTCATCGCGAATTGTATCCTTCAGGTCTGTTTTTTCGTCATCAGAAACGTCAAGCGAGATCTGTCCTTTATTTCGTTTTTCTTTTCGGTAGTTGTCGATAAGGCGGTTCTTTATCTGCAATGCTGCAAATTTAAGGAAAGAACCGCGAAGCTTTGAATAATTCTTGATAGCTTCATAAAATGCGAACATAGCTATACTTAACTCGTCATCGCTCTGTTCGGGCGGACGATTGAGGAATTTTGCGGTTTCTGATTTTATAAACGGCATATAATCTGAGATAAGTTCGTCTGCCGCGTGGCTGTCTTCTTTTGCCTTGTAGACCCGGGATATGATTTGATGCGCATCAAAATTCATATTTGCCACCCCCAATATTATTTATAGTTTACGCATTGATAATTTGAAAAACGGGGTATTTGCAGAAAAGTTTTTAGTGTTTAGTGAATAGTGCATAATGTAACTGACCACTAATCACTAAAAACTAATCACTGTTTTTATTCAGAAACAGCCATAAAGATGCGGCTGCTTCTTTATGGCTGAACGGAATGTTATGGTTATTTCTGAACGTTTTCTTCGTCCTGATGACGTATCTGGGCACGCTTTATCTTGCCGCCGAGAGTCTTTGGCAGTTCCTTAACGTACTCGATAACACGAGGATACTTGTATGGTGCAGTCTCGCGCTTAACGTGATCCTGAAGCTCCTTTGTGAGCTCGGGAGAAGGAGTATATCCCTCGGCAAGTACAACTGTTGCCTTTACTACCTGTCCTCTGATAGGATCGGGAGCACCTGTGATAGCTGATTCAACTACAGCAGGGTGGGTGAGAAGTGCGCTCTCTACCTCGAATGGTCCAATACGATAGCCCGAGCACTTGATTACATCGTCGTTTCTTCCTACGAACCAGTAATAGCCCTTGGAATCGCGCCATGCTACGTCGCCTGTATCGTAGTTCTTTCCGCCGAGAACAGCTTCTGTGAGCTCGGGGTTCTTGTAGTAGCCACAGAACAGACCTGTAGGACGCTCCTTGTCGATGTCACATACCATGATGCTGCCCTCTTCACCGTCCTCAGCCTCTGTTCCGTCAGCGCGGAGCAGGTGGATATTGTAAAGCGGTGAAGGCTTTCCTGTTGAGCCCGGCTTAGGGTCTATCCACGGGAAGTTTGCGATAAGTACAGTACCCTCTGTCTGTCCGAAGCCCTCACGCATCTTCTTGCCTGTAAGCTCATAGATACGGTTGAATACCTCAGGATTGAGAGGCTCGCCTGCGTTGCAGAAGTTCTGGATAGAAGAAAGGTCGTACTTTGTCATATCCTCCTGGAGCATGAAGCGGTACATTGTAGGAGGTGCGCAGAAAGTAGTCAGCTTGTAGTGGCTGATAACTTCAAGGATATCCTTTGCGTTGAATCTGCCTGTGAAGTCGTATGCGAACTGGATAGCGCCGCATATCCACTGTCCGTAGATCTTGCCCCAGCCGAACTTTGCCCAGCCTGAGTCGGAAATAGACATATGGAGCTTGTTCTCCTGTACCTGATGCCAGTATTTAGCGGTAACGATATGACCGAGAGGGTGTGCATAGTTATGACATACCATCTTTGGCATACCTGTAGAGCCTGATGTGAAGTATATGAGCATCGTATCTGTTGCCTTTGTAGCCTGATCGTCGGTAGGACGCTCAAATGTATCGGGATACTTTGCGATCTCGTCCTCAAAGTAGTCCCAGCCCTCACGGGGCTCTGCAACTGCGATCTTTTTGCGGAGAGTCTTTATCTCGGGAGCAGCTGCGTCTATCTGTCCGCGGATATATTCGTCATCGCAGGCGATTATAGCAGATATCTCTGCCATATTTCCGCGGTATGCGATATCATGTGTAGTGAAGAGAAGATTTCCGGGTATAAGGATAACGCCCAGCTTGTGAAGTGCAGTTGCAATTACCCAGTATTCCCAGCGGCGGCGGAGTATCAGAAGGACAACATCGCCCTTTTTGAGTCCGAGACTTCTGAAATAGTGACAAGTCTGATTTGACAGTTTGGATATATCTGTAAATGTGAAAGTACGCTCCTGTTTATCGTGGCTGAGCCAGATAAGAGCCTTCTTTTCAGGCTCCTGCTTAGCCCATTCGTCAACGATATCCCAGCCGAAATTGAAATTTTCAGGAACATTAACGCGGTAATTTTCCTTGAAATCCTCGTAAGAATCAAATTCTATACGGGGAAGGTAGCGGTCTAAAAGCATGATAATAAATACTCCTTTTTATGTAAGCGTGATACAGCCGATCATTCGGCAATAACGGTAAGAAATCTTGCTTTGCTGTCTCCAATGCAACGCTGTCCGTGTGGGTATGTGGGGTTGA
>CAMYYQ010000360.1 GCA_947303535.1 uncultured Ruminococcus sp. | reverse complement strand
CAATGCTTCCCTCAACGGTATAAGTGTAATATCCCTCAGAGCCCTTGCAGATATACCACGAAGTCTGGATATTCGAGAGTTCGCACACTCTTTCAAGGTCAACCTGCAAATAGAAAGGCCACTTCTTATAATCTCCGATAGCTGTGAATGAACTCTGATACGAGCCGTCAAAGGCTTTTTCTGGAGAGTTTCCGCTTTTGGCTGCAAGCGATGAAGAAGCAGGTCTGTCCTGAGAAAGAAGCTCTCCCTGCTGCACAGGATAAAGCTCACCTGTTGAAATATTGTACTTAAAATAAGGACAATAATCATAGAATGCAAAGCCATTGTTAAAATACAGCGGACAAAGTGTAGTTCCGCTTGTTGAAGAAGCCCTCAGCCAGCGATATGCGTGCATAAGGTAGTTCTTATCCTGCATATTCACTATCCAGCCCGACTGTGATGAAAAAGTCGAGGTATTACCGATGCTGCGAAGCTCGCTCCACTTGCCTTTAAGGTCTTTTGTAACGCTGTAGGCTCCGCTGCTTGGATACCAGCCTGCTGCCTGAGAAGTAAACAGGAAGTAGTATCCGTCTTTCTTGATAAGATTAGGGAATTCACGATACTGATCCTCAAAGAGCGTTGTAACGACTTCCGTAACATCGCTGTAGTCATCGTTCATGCGGAAAATATACATAGTCGCATTTGCTCCCTGTCCCTCTTTGTTGGCGGCAGCTATCAGATAGCCTGCTCCGTCATCATCGAAGAATATAGCCATATCGCGCACCTGTATCCCAAGTGGATTATATACATGATGCACCGTGAATTGTCCGCCGGGAGTACCTGTTATAACAAGTGCTTTTCCGTCACTGTAACCGCTTGGTTTTTCCCAGTGCGCCCATACTACCACCTTGTTTTTCTGCGGTATATAATCTATATGCACAGACTCGATCTTACAGCTTGCAAGGGCAGAATTCTGCGAACTGTCAGCCACATTGCGCTCACTTCCGAAGTGTTTGCCGTCACTTGATGTAGTCTCGGCAAGATATATATCGTCCTTGCCGTTATGCTTTTTCAGCGAGTAACTATAGTAGGTATTCCCTACTTTATAACCGCTGGTATCATAGACAAGACTGCTTCCCTTCTGATTGTCATATGTACTTAGCCCCGACGGCAAAGCACACGGCTTCAGTGACTTCACAGAGGAATATACTTCATTTCCCTTAGACTTGACTCCAAGCTGATAATAGTAAGTCGTTCCCGTCACCATATCATCGTCCTCATATGAGGTTCCACTGCCCTCATAAACAGGTACGAAATCATTTTCGGGATCTGTTGAACGATACAGCGTATAACTGTCAGCAGACAGAGTAGTCGCCCACTGAAGCTCCGCATGGTCTGCACTGTTCCCGTCCGAAATGCAGAAAAGATTGCCAACAAGTCCTATCTCGTCCGATACATTGACCGAAGCCTTTGCAGCATAAGAAATTCCGCTCGTTCCGAAGCTGCCCATAGTCATCAGCATCGCAGCACTGCATATGACTGCGGCAGTACGTTTAAAGATCGTTTTTATGCTGACTGTTTTTTCCATAATATCACTCCTTTTCAGTTTTATAACTGTCAAGCCTATTATAACACGACAAGCATATTATTGCAATAAAAAATCCCACATATCCATACCATATCGGTAAAGACCTGTGGGAGATCATTTTTCAATTATATCCGAAAAAACAGTTTTCAGCAGTGAGATATCGCCCTGAGCCGCCTTTATCGTTGCAATAGCAAGCATATCAGCATCACATAACGCAAAGTCGATATCATGATCGGCATTTCTGACAAGCAATGTGATGAAAAGTCTGAGAGTCCGACCATTTCCCTCACGAAAAGGGTGAAGCATATTCAGTTCGTGGTACAGCTCAGCTATTTCAGAAACAAATCCATCGTACTCCATACCACAAAGAAACCCCTGAGTTCTCAGCCGTTCAAATCTTAACCGCCCAAGTCTTTCAAGCTCGTTATGATCGCAGAAGACCGTTCCCTTCTTTGAGATATTTATAGTACGTACTGTTCCTGCCCAATCATAAAGATCACCGAAAATAAGCTTATGAAGCCCTTTGTAGAAATCAAAATCCACATTACTGAACTCCAGTTCCTTTTCAGCCTTTGCCGAACATGATGTAACGATAATGGATTCCGCCTCATACAAAAGCTCCTGCTCTCTTATGTCAAGCTTATTGATGAGGACAGTAGTCCCGGGGTAACAGCTGTCCTGACACCCTTCAATGCTATATACAGCCATTATGACCTTTCAGCGCATTTCTTCGCAACTATCTTTATAAGCTTATCATGTGACAGTCTGTTATCAGCGTACTCTTTTATCAATTCAACAGCCTCTTTGCTAAAGCCAAGACCTTCCATTTTAGCGGAAGCGATCTGATTTTTGACCGCCTTTTCGGTTGTAACACTGTGCATTCTATCAGCTCCTTACTTTCACATTATAACCGAAACAAATATAGTTGTCAATAGTTTTTTTACGCAAATATGCGTACTTTGAACAGCTTTCATATATCACAAATGTGCCATATCGTTCCCGGCTCAAACGCGGACTTTTTCACTCGTCAAGAGGATATCATTTATATCTGTAAGTAACATTTTTACAGCATATTTACCAATCTATAGCCTGTTTGATTGTACAATGCTACAAATAATTCTATTATCCTGCTTAATTCACAAAATGTTATCAAATTCTTTGCAATTATGTGATATTATATAATTATAATGCTATATAGAATCGATAATAAGATTCTTTTTCAAAATTGATCTGTGAACCAAAACAGGGCTTAAAAGTTATCCCTGAATAAATTTTCATCTTAGGG
>CAMYYQ010000359.1 GCA_947303535.1 uncultured Ruminococcus sp. | reverse complement strand
AAGCCCGCGGGGGCTCCCCGCTGGTACGCCTGACTGGGATCGAACCAGCGCACATGGCGTCGGAGGCCACTGCTCTATCCACTGAGCTACAGGCGCGTAAATAGTAAATGTACTTTATTATTATATCAAAAACTCTTGAAATTTGCAAGCATTTATGCTATAATTATAAAAAATAAATTAGGAGGGAACGTTTTGGGGGACTATATTTACCTTATAGTTGCGCAAACTGGTACGCGACCCGCACGATTCTTCAAATTTTTTACTAAAAAACCTTATAATCACGTTTCTCTTTCAGGTGATGTCGATCTTAACGAAATGTACAGCTTCTGCCGTACTTATCGTCCTTTCCCGCTTCCTGCAACTTTCAACAAGGAAATCGTTGGAAAAGGTACTCTCGGACAGTATCAGAACATTCCATGCGAAATATACCGTATAAAGGTCTCTCATGCGCAGAAGGAAGCCTTTAATATAATCATAAATCACTTTGAGGAACACCGTAAAGTATATTCATATAATCTGCTCGGACTTCTTGCAGTTTACTTCAATATCGAGTGGAAACGCGAACGGAGCTTTGTCTGTTCACAGTTTGTGGCTTACACTATGGATAAGATAGGTATTCCGCTGGAAAAAAATTTCTGTCTTTATAAGCCTGATGATTTCAGGACTTTTCCCGGAGCTGACCTTATCTACACAGGTGAACTAAATACATTCTACGAGACTATGCAGTCAAAGCTTTATACATAAAGAAATGATATATGCCGCCGCCCTTAATTCATCGGGAGAGGCAAGGTATGCCAGACAGTAATTGCTGCTATCGGGGGATATGCACGAAAGACTGAATTCTCTGTGATGATCCAGTATATCCACAGAGGCTTTCCCTTCGTTTAATACTATTCCCACAGGTATCATCTTTTCCTCGCTCATCTGGTTATGGGAATTGGCATAGGAATTAATAAACATCCACGAGCCGCCGCTCAGAAGCAGGTAAAGAAATACTGCTGTGAGGGTGGTCTTTTTTTTGCGTTTGCGCATTGTATCACCTTTTCATAGAATTAAGAAGCTGTCCGAGAGAATGTCCGAACAGTTGTCCCGCGTACTGCGACTGCTGAAGAGTATTTCCGTGTGAACCTACTTCAATAAGCAGGCTTCCGTTGGTAAGATCCTGATTATAGTGCCTGTAGTCAAAAAGTATGGGACGGGTAAGTCCTGCATAGTCTGATTCCAGCTTTTGCTGCAAAGTACAGGCAAAGTGAAAATTCTCCATATAATTCGGCATTCCAAGTGTACCGTCATCACAGCCCGAGATTATCATTATCTGCGAAGCTTCCCTGCCGTCTATCTCCGCAAAGGGCTGATAAGCAACTCCCTCAGCGGAAATTGCGTCCCTGTGTATATCGAGGACTACCTTTATGCTGGGATATTTTTCAAGTATAGGCATGATAGTCTCACGGCTGCGCCCGTAAGAACCGTTATATGACGGATAATCGTGAACAGCTGTTGCGTGTATAACTCCTATCCCCTGCGCTTCAAGCTCAGCCTGTATGGCATCGCCAACCATTACCACATTTTTCGTATTATCGGTAGTACGATAATTGAAGGAGCTGTCATAATGCTCGCGGACGTATGGCTCAAAGCTTTCTGTCGTATGAGTATGATAAATGAGCACAAGGGGCTCATCTGTATCTGAAACGGTAAAATTCGGAAGATATCCGCTTTCTTTCATCAGTGTTTCGTTGGGAATATCAGTCTTGTTATTGACCTGTCCGCCCTTTTCAAGATCAAAAAAGGCGTTGCCGCTGTATTTGTCATATGAAAGCCGTACTATATCGCCGTTAGGATCCCATGAAGTCGGATAAGGCTTTTCACCTGCACTGTCGGCTCTCATGTCAAGAGGATCAGGAAGCCTGCAAAGCGACCTATCTTTCTCACTTTCGTCCTCGATACCATAGCCTTCCGAAAGTATCATGCTGCCTGAAAGCAGTTCGTCCTGTTTTTTTATTTTGCTTATGCTTTCGGAAGTTATCTCAATATGCTTTGCAGACGCTCCGACTGTATTATTGAGAGTGTATTCCGTTTTATCGGAAAGAGCCACCCTGAGCTTTGATACTCCGCTTACTCCCGAAGCTATGCCTAAAGGAAGTATAACTGCTGCTATACACTTGATGATTCCTTTGATTTTTCTCCGTTTATGGCGTGTCATATACTCACCTCACAATTAATTCCTCTGAAATAAGTATACTCTGCTCCACATGGATATATGATATCCGTGTCAGTTTATTCACCGTCATTTTTCAGCAATTCCCGTCATAATATATTGAGAGGTGATGACGATGTACAAATGCTTCGGACTAAAGAGATGCTGCCGCAAAGCACTGTTGTTCCTGATTTTTATTGCGTTATGCTGTGTCGTATCCTTTTCTCTGCACTCTGCCCTTTCATCCGCCGCAGAAGCTGCTGTTGAAAAATCTGTCCCACTGCCTGTAATAATGTATCACAGCGTTTGTGAAAAGTCTCCTGCTGATTATATAGTCTCTCCGTCACAGCTTGAAAGTGACCTTATATGGCTGAAAAAGCACGGCTACGAAAGCGTCAGCGCACAGCAGCTCATAGACTATACCGACAATACAGGCGGACTTCCAGAAAAGCCTGTACTCATAACCTTTGATGACGGCTTTTACAATAATCTCTCGCTAGCACTGCCGCTGCTTGAAAAATATGATATGTGCGCTGTTGTATCTATTGTTGGCAGATATACAGATGATTATGCACCTGCCGACCCTCACGCAGATACATATTCTTATCTCACATGGGAGGATATTTCTCAGCTTATTGCTTCACAGCGCATAGAGATAGGCAGTCATAC
>CAMYYQ010000358.1 GCA_947303535.1 uncultured Ruminococcus sp. | reverse complement strand
GAACATATAACTCATATCCGTTACATTTGAGGTATCAAAGCTGCTGAGATCAAGAGAAGCAAGCTTTTTGCAGTTAGAAAACATTTCTCTCATATCATTAACATTTGATGTATCAAAGCTGCTCAGATCAAGTGAGGTAAGGCCGGAGCAGCCACTGAACATCTGGTACATATTTTTAACGTTCTGTGTATCAAAGCCACTGAGCTCAAGTGAGGTAAGACCGGAACAGCCGGAGAACATATACTGCACTTCAGTTAAACTTGAGGTGTCAAGACAGCTGAGATCAAGTGAGCTGAGGGACGTGCATTTTGTGAACATATGGATCATGCTTGTTACATTAGATGTGTCAAGGGGGCTCAGATCAAGGGATGTCAGACCTGTACATCCAATGAACATACCGTACATAGTTGTAACATTTTCAGTATTGAATGAGCCCAGATCCAGCGAGGTGAGACCTGTACAGCTGTCAAACATATTCGTCATTTTTTTGACAGATGAGGTATTGAAGCTGCCAAGATCAAGTGAAGTGATGCCGGTACAGTTGGAGAACATATAGCTCATGTCAGTTACATTGCTTGTATCAAATTCGCTTACATCAATTACAGGTACTTTTCTGCAGTTGTGGAACATCCAGCTCATATCAGTTACATTTGAGGTTTTGAAGTGTCTTACGTCAAGTGATTCAAGCTTTGAGCAATTGCTGAACATCTGAAACATACTCTTGACATTTGATGTGTCGAAGCTGCTGATATCCAGCTTTACAAGGTTTCCACACTCGTAGAACATACTCTTCATGCTGGTGACGCCTGATGTGTCAGCATTTGAAAGGTCGATCTCTGTTGCTTTGTAGAATGCGAAAAGTGACGAGCAGTCCGCAGGAAGTACGGTATTCTCGGCGCATACGATCTTTTCTACTTCTTTTTTCTTTTCAAAATCACGAACTTCAGCTCTTACGACATTGCCGCTGAGGGTAAGGACGCCATCCACTAATGAATCATTTAATGCTGTTTTGGTTGACTGATCTGCTGCGCTTGCAGTAAGGGGAGCTGAAAGGGGCGAGCTGCTGCCGCTGAAGGGCAGGGCTGTTCCCATAAGTGCAACAGCAAGTATAGCTGCCGCAGTTTTCTTGAAATTGCTCATTGAAACATCTCCTTTTATAAAATATAAAACGCTTCGCGTTTGAGATACTGTGGTGATCGTCTCTGCTTTTGTATAAAACCAAACAGAATCAACTTTCAGTAATCACGGACAAACTGATTTTACCATATATTCCCGCAGTTGTCAAGGCGATTATTGCGGTGTGTACGCTGTGACGGCGGTGCTTTTTCGGCGTTACGTTGACATTTTTCCGTTCAGGCCGTATAATAGTAAGGGCGGCAGCCCAGCAGCTGAACACAGAGGTGATATTCATGAAGGTATTCGATTTCGACAACACGCTTTACCGCGGCGAGAGCGCCGTTGACCTGGCAATTTACATGATAAGGAACAACAGGAGGGTCATTCTGTACCTTCCCAAGATATTCTATAATCTGATAAAGTACAAGCTCTGTCTGGTGGACAAGAGGAAAATGGTGCGGGCTGTGGACGATTTCCTGAAAAACGTCATACGCAGCAGAGAGGAGCTCTTCGGCGCAGTTGAGGGCTTCTGGGCGGAATACGGCCGCAAGCTTGACCGAGCCATGCTGAAAAGGATAGACAGTGACGACGTTATAATCTCGGCGGGGCCCGATTTTCTTCTGTATGGAATAAATGAACTGCTGGGAACGGAGAATATAATTTGCAGCAGGATAGACTCCCGCCGTATGAGGGTGAAGTATCTCAACTTCGGAGACAACAAGGTCAGACGATACAGGTCTCTCTACGGCGATAAGCCCATTGACTGCTTCTATACGGACTCCTACAACGATAAAGCCCTTATGGATATATCCGACAGGGTATACATCGTAAAAAAGGGCAGGCTCAAACGAGTAAAATGAAAAAAGGCGGCTGTATAAGCCGCCTTTTTCATGACTGTTATCTTACCTCGAAGCTGTAGTCTCCGTGAACGGGTATGTCCTCGGACTCTATGCGTTCAACGCTGCCCCAGCTGTGATCTTCAAGAGCCTCCGTTAGAGCCTCGATATCCCTGCGGGTGCCCTCGGCCTCCATTTCCACCGAACCGTCGTCCATATTGCGCACCCAGCCCGATATGCCGAAGCGTTCCGCGGTATGCCTTGCCTTCCATCTGAAGCCTACTCCCTGAACGTAGCCGTAGAATACTATATGTCTGCGTATCTTATCCATATCTTCCTCCGTGATAATATGCAATGATCTCCTGTTATTTTAGCACTATCGCTTATGAATTGCAACTGATACAATGCCCCCGGGCGTGTCGGAACGCTCGGGGGCAAAACTTTGCCGTCTTATGGACTGCCTGTTTATGGTTTATATATCAGTTTTTATGATATTCGGGCGCATTACAGAATGACAGCTCCTTGATGTCCGCGTTGCCCGAGCAGTTGAAGGCGTCTAATTCAAATCCTGCCCAGGTCAGGATATCCTCGTCAGTATTGTCATCGAACCAGTAGGCCAGGAAATCGTCGAGCGAGAGCACATCTTCGGTATGGGCGCTCTTGCCAACGGGTGAAACGGCGTCCTTGCGGTAGAAGAATATTGCGGAGGGTTCCGACACAGGGCCGTTGTGCTCGGTATAATACTCCTTGCCGTTTATGGTCGCGGTACCAAGTTTGCCCTCGTCCAGAGCTTTCTGAAGCGATTCGTCAAGTTGGCCGCCTTCTGTACGGAATTCATATATAACAAAGTGTGTTTCCTGTGTATTGCCCTTGTGGATGAAATTGCCGTAGAAGTGCATATCCATATCTCCGTC
>CAMYYQ010000357.1 GCA_947303535.1 uncultured Ruminococcus sp. | reverse complement strand
TGCTGTTCGTGCTCCGTTTCTTGTTATAGGTGCGGCTGTAATGGCAGTTACCATAGACCTGAAGCTTTCTCTCATTTTCTTTGTAGTTGCTCCGCTTATTTCTGTTGTTATATTTTTTATTATGCGAAAGACAGTGCCCATGTACAAAAAGACTCAGAAGTGCCTTGATCGAGCATCAATGCTCACACGAGAAAATCTCGAAGGTGTCAGAGTCATAAGAGCTTTTTCACGTCAGCAGGAAGAAATAGATGAATTCAGGGAAGCAGTCAACGATATTTCCGAGTGTTCAATTGCTGTGGGCAAGATATCGGCTATACTAAATCCTATTGCATTCATGGTCATGAATTTAGGTATAGTGGCTGTTATATGGTTCGGCGGCGGCAGGATAAATGTAGGTGATCTTACACAGGGTGAGCTTACCGCTTTTACTAACTATATGACACAGATACTCCTTGCACTTGTTGTACTTGCAAATCTTATCGTTATTTTTACGAAAGCTTTCGCATCTGCAAATCGTATAAGCGAGGTGTTTGCGCTTTCAGCCGAGGAAAAGGGTGAGATAACTGTAATTGACGACAGTTCGGAAAAAATGATCGAGTTCAGGAACGTATCCTTTGCTTATGAGACAGCAGGTGACTATTCGCTCAGAAATATAAGCTTTTCCGTAAAGCGTGGGCAGATGCTGGGAATTATAGGCGGCACAGGCTGCGGAAAGTCTACTCTTGCAAATCTTATCCCGTGCTTTTACAGGGCAACAGAGGGAACAGTTGATATCGCAGGCGTTGATGTAAATGATATGGAGCCAGATGAACTTAGAAAACATATAGGAACCGTTGCGCAGAAGGCTATGCTTTTTACGGGAACTATCCGCGAAAATATGAAGTGGCGAAAAGCTGATGCTACAGATGATGAAATAATCGCTGCACTGAAAACCGCACAGGCTTGGGAGTTTGTTCAGCGTACTTCCGACGGACTTGATACGATAATATCTCAGGGCGGTAAGAACCTGTCGGGCGGTCAGAAGCAGCGTATCTCCATTGCCCGTGCGTTGGTAGGAAGTCCTGATATCGTTATCCTCGATGACTCTACAAGCGCACTTGATTACAAGACCGACCTTGCGTTCAGAAAAGCACTTAGCAGCGACCTGCCGAATACAACTATAGTTATGATCTCTCAGAGAACTACCTCTCTCAGAGATGCTGACAAGATAATCGTTATGGACGACGGCGAGGCTGTCGGCATAGGTACACATGACGAGCTTGTAAACAGCTGCGAGGTATAACATGAGATATACTGCTCTCAGATGAATCAGAGGGAGGGTGAAAAAGATGCTTAAAACATTAAAACGAGTATTCCGCTACGCCCGTCCTTATATCATGTATTTTGTACTGACAGTTCTTTTTGCTGCACTTGGAGTGGCGCTTTCGCTTGCAGTACCTGTATTTATCGGTGAAGCAGTTGACTGCTGTACAGGTAGGGGAAATGTGGATTTCGACAAGCTCATGAAAATAATAACTGCTCTTGCTTCTATTGTTGTGGCAAGCACATTGTTTCAGTGGCTGATGAGCCTTTGTACGAACAAGCTTGCTTTTTATACTGTCCGTGACCTTAGAGCAGATATTTTCAATAAGCTTGAAAGAGTTCCGCTCAAATATATCGACGGACATACAAAGGGCGAGCTTACCAGCCGTGTTATCAATGATATCGAGATAGTTTCAGACGGACTGCTTCAGGGCTTCACTCAGTTTTTTAGCGGTGTTATCACTATAATAGGTACACTTATATTTATGGTGACTATAAATGTGAAGATAGCTGTTGTAGTTGTTGTGCTCACGCCGCTGTCGTTCATAGCTGCATCGAAGATAACAAAGGCTTCTCATAATTCTTATATGAAGCAGTCAAAGCTTCGCGGTGATATGGTCAGCCTTGCGGAGGAAATGGCAGGAAACCAGAAGATAGTAAAAGCCTTTGTGTATGATGAACGTGCGGAGAAGAGATTCGAGGAGATAAATAAAGCCTATGGCGAGATAGGTGCAAAGGCAACATTTTTCAGCTCAATGACAAATCCTACCACACGATTTGTCAACGGTCTTATCTATGCTGCGGTGGGACTTCTCGGTGCCCTCGGAGTTATCGGATACTGGGGCTTCCTCGGTAAAATGACTGTGGGAAAGCTTTCGAGCTTCCTTGCCTATGCAAATCAGTATACAAAGCCTTTTAATGAGATATCTGGAGTTTTTGCGGAATTGCAGAATGCTGTTGCTTCGGCACAGAGAGTATTCGATGTGCTTGATGAGGAAGAGATAAGCGATGACAGTGATAAGGAAGTATTGTCATCATGCGACGGTACTATAAAGTTTTCAGATGTGTTCTTTTCTTATTCTCCCGATGTAAAGCTTATAGAGAATTTCAGCCTTGATGTAAGATCGGGACAAAGAATAGCTATCGTTGGTCCTACGGGCTGCGGTAAGTCTACGATAATCAACCTTCTGCTTCGGTTTTATGATATCAACAATGGCAGTATAGAAATTTCGGGCAGGGATATATTCGATATAACACGGGACAGCCTGCGAAGCTGTTTTGGCATGGTATTGCAGGAAACATGGATGTTTACGGGAACTGTTGCCGAAAATATAGCTTACGGAAAGCCTGATGCTACAAGAGAAGAAATAGAAAAGGCTGCACGATCGGTATATGCTCACGGTTTCATCAAGAGACTGCCCAATGGCTATGATACTTATATCGGCGAACGCGGTGTGAAGCTTTCAGGCGGCCAGAAACAGCGCCTGAGCATCGCGCGCGTGTTCCTGAAGGATCCGCCGATCCTCGTGCTGGACGAAGCGACGAGCGCTCTGGACAACGAATCCG
>CAMYYQ010000356.1 GCA_947303535.1 uncultured Ruminococcus sp. | reverse complement strand
CAATATTATTTCTCGGACTGCTGACCTGTCCCAATCACCCGATACTGGCGGCAGGAATATGCTTATCCGCTAACGAAGTTCCTCGTATAGCTCAGATGTACGGACTTGATACCTCAACAAGAGTTAACGTAATGGCGGTAGGTCATGCGGTCAATATGGGTTCAAGAGCTGTAGGTCTCATAAAGAGTGCATCCAAGGTTGCGACATAAGGAGGTGCCAAATGAAAACGTATATATACCCCGAAAACCTCAGAGCTACAGTAAAACTGTGGTTCTGGTCGGTAAGGGACTTCATCATTATTTGTGCAGGCATCATCATTTCAGTAGCGGTGTTCGCTAATTTCTGGAATGTGATACCTGCGGCGGTGACGGTCTGCTTTGCACTCATAAGCCTCAGAGCAGACGATATGTCGGTGCTTGACTATATAGTAAATGCGGTTAAATATTTCTTGCTCAGTCAGCAGGAGTACCGCTGGACGGAGCGTAATAATGGCAAAGAATAAAAGAAATGGCGTTCAGGACCTCATCGGCCTTGAACGCTTTACTAATTACGGCATAAAAACTGATAAGGCGGAGATAGTATTCTTCGCCGTCGAGCCGACAAATATCTCTGTATTGTCATCGGCAAATATCGAGATAAAGGTCCATGACCTGACAATAGTGTTGTCGATGATACCTGACCTTGAAATAATTGCCATGGACAGTGCAGAGCGTTTCGACGGCAACAAATGGTACGTCAAAGAGCGATTACAGAAAGAAGAAAATCCTGCGGTAAGAGAACTGCTTCAGGCGGATCACGACTTTCTTGACGAGATACAGCTTGAAATGTCTTCAGCAAGACGTTTCATGTTCGCAGTAAGATTCAGACGTGAGAAACCTGAGCAGATATTCGGTATCATATCACAGGTGCAGAAAAACATCTCCGAGCATGGATTCTCGGTAAAGCGTATGGATAAAGCTGAGATCAAGAGAATGCTGGCACTGTACTTCGGTGCAAGCATTATCGGAGATGAGATACCCGATATCGAGGGTGAAAACTATCTGAAGGAGGTAACTGGAAATGAAGAAAAGAACTAAGGAACTGACTGCCGAGCAGAAGGAAGAAATGAGTGTAAAGAGCTACTTCGACCGCATAGTGCCGGGAGCAGTCAAATTCTACACCGACCACTATATCTGCGGCAATTACTATAAATCCGTATGGGTTATAACGGAGTATCCTCCTACAACAGAGCAGCTCGCAATACTGGCACACCTTGCCGACAAGAATGGTGTGACGCTCCGTATCTACAACAGGCTGGTAGACAGCATTGAACAGGATAAGATAGTTCAGCAGGCTATGCGTAAGAATCATATGATGACTACTGTCAATAACGTCAACGAGAGCATAAAGGCTCAGGACAACATCAATGACATAGTTGAGCTCGTAAGTGACATGAACCGAAACAAGGAACCTCTCCTTCACTGCTCCGTTTTTATTGAGCTGAAAGCAGATAGTGATGATAAGCTGAGGGAGCTCCAGAACGATACAAGAATGGAGCTCACAAGAGCGAAGATATCAGTAGACAGACTTATCCTCCGACAGAAAGAAGGCTTCCTGTCCGTGCTTCCGAGCGGAATGAATATGTTCGGAGGTCAGTACGAGCGAATACTTCCTGCCAGTGCAGTGGCTAACCTCTATCCCCTGAATTACAGCGGCAAAACTGATGAACATGGCTTCTACCTTGGCAGAGATAAGTACGGAAGTAATGTGCTTGTGGACTTCGATAGGCGTACCGAGGACAAGACCAACAGCAATATCCTTATCCTTGGAAACAGCGGTCAGGGTAAGTCGTACCTGATGAAGCTCCTGCTCTGCAATCTCCGGGAATCAGGCAAGAATATCCTTGTACTTGATCCAGAACAGGAGTACCACGACCTCTGCGACAACCTTGGCGGCACCTACATTGATATGATGAGCGGTGAATATATGATAAATCCGCTTGAACCAAAGTCGTGGACTGACGGTGATAAAGGGAATAAGGACGAACCGGAGGCGTTCAGAAAGATATCAAAGCTCAGTCAGCACATCTCATATCTCAAGGATTTTTTCAGGGCATACAAGGATTTTACCGATGCGGAGATAGATACCATTGAGCTTATGCTCATAAGGCTGTATGCACGTTTCGGTATTGACGATACCACAGACCTTGATACACTTACAGGCGATGACTATCCTCTTATGGACGACTTATATGAGCTCTGCGAAAAGGAGTACAGGAGCTTCGACCCCGAGGTGAAGTACATCTATACCGAGGATACGCTTCAGAATATCTGCCTCGGGCTTTACTCTATGTGCAAGGGTGCCGAATCCAAATACTTCAACGGTCACACAAATATTCGCAGCGGCGATTTCGTATGCTTTGGAGTCAAGGGTATTATGGATACCAACAAAAAGCTGAGAGATACTCTGCTCTTCAATATTCTGTCGTATATGAACGACCAGATACTTGGCAAGGGAAATTCTATAGCGGCTATCGATGAGGCATACCTTTTCCTCTACAACAGGACAGCTATCGAGTACATCAGAAACGGTATGAAACGCTGTCGTAAGAAGGAATCGGCATTTATTCTCGCATCACAGAACCTCGAAGACTTCCTGCAGCCTGAGATAAGGGAGCTGACAAAGCCGCTGTTCAGTATCCCGACTCACCACTTCCTGTTCAACCCCGGCAACATAAAGGCTGAGGAATTCATAGACACACTTCAGCTTGAGCCTGCGGAATATGAGCTGATCAGGTTTCCGGAGAGAGGTACCTGCCTCTACCGCTGTGGCAATGAGAGGTATCTGCTCATGGTCAAGGCACCGAAATACAAGGCGGTTCTTTTCGGCT
>CAMYYQ010000355.1 GCA_947303535.1 uncultured Ruminococcus sp. | reverse complement strand
TGATATAGGTGGAATATGAAAAGATCATTTGGAATGCTTTTTATCATTATATTGCTGCTGTTTTTTGCAGTTCCGGTCAGAGCAAATGCGGAGGATGAAACTGCTTCCGGGTCTTGTTTCTGCACTGAGCTTGACGGCATACTCAGCGATAACGATATCGGGTACAGCACCGATGAACTGACCGATATGAGCTTTTCTCAGCTTAGCGGAGAAGTAGCTGACAGAGTCAGCGTCCGCGGTCTCCCGGCACTTCTGGGGACTATTATTCTTGTAACGGTAATAACGGCGGCTGTAAGATCAGCAGGCACATTGTCACCGTCCAATTCAGATATATCGGGAACCGTCAGCGTTCTTGCAGCTGTTACGGTCATATCTCCGCACCTGTTTGACGTTATGGGAGCTTCCGTTGAAGCAGTTCAGACGGGAGGAGCCTTTATCGCGGTATTCATACCTGTTTTTGCTGGAGTTACGGCGGCTATGGGAGGAATTACCTCGGCAGGTATCTACGATATGGCAGTGCTTGCAGCCTCTGAGCTCATAGTTCAGCTGACAGGGAGCCTTCTCATGCCGATAGTCAGAGCCTCAGTCATGCTTTCGGCAACGGGCAGCGTTTTCGGCGGTGAGGGTCTCGGCAGTTTTGTTTTTTAATGGCCAACGGACCAAAGCCTAAGCTCATAAAAAAGCTTATCACATGGACTATGACGGTGGCGATGACACTGTTCAGCGGCCTGCTTACGCTGAAATGCACACTGGCAGGAAAGGCGGACGGAGCAGCCTCAAAGACAACCCGTTTCGTTATATCGGGACTTGTCCCCGTTGTGGGCGGAGCCGTAAACGACGCATATTCAACAGTCCGCGGCAGCATTGATATCGTGCGGAGCTCCGTGGGCACGGCAGGCTGTATCGCTGTTGCGCTGATCTTCCTGCCGCCCATAATACAGCTTCTGCTGTTCCGAGCGGTCATGTGGACAGGGGCAGCGGTGGGTGAGCTTTTTTCCGTGGAGAGTATGTCGGAGCTGCTCAGATCACTTGACGCAGCTCTTGCCATAGTACAGGCCGTTCTGGTCTGCTATGGCATGATGTTCATACTTTCCTCGGCCATACTATTACAGACGGCAGGTGGTTGAAATGAAGGAACTGACATCGGCAGCAGGGGGAGTGTGCGCAGTATCTGCGCTGATATGCGTTCTGCGCATGATATCGGGCGGCACAAGGCTGAAGTCTCAGGCGGAGCTGCTGATGAAGCTTATCCTCGGAATGGCTGTGGCGGCAGTTTTCACCGACGGTATATCGGACTTTGAGATGCCTGAAGCATTAAGCGGCAGCGGTACGGACTACAGTATCATGTCGCAGGTCTGTGACGAGGAGGTGGCTGCCAGGGCAGGGGAGAATATCTCGGAGGTGCTCCGCGGACAGCTCCGCGCGGCGGGGATAGATGCGGAAAAAATAAGGACAGAGGTTAATATTTTGCAGGACGGCAACATAACTATTAGTAGGGTCGTAATAAGCACAGAGGATATCGAAGCTGCCGCCGCAGTTATCCGCAGCAGTCTCGGGCAGGAAACGGAGGTCGTGAATGGAGATGGCTGAAAAAATAAGGGAGCTTATAAAACAGAGGAAATGGGCTGTATTCATGACAGTCTGCGGCTGCGGGGGAATGCTGCTGATAATGATATCGTCCCTTATACCTGATAAGGCGGAGCCTGTAAAAGCTGCGGACAGCAGTTGTTTCAGTATATGTGACGCCGACAGCTTCTGTCATGAGACAGAGCAGAGGCTGGCAGCATTCCTCAGCGATATCGACGGCGCAGGAGAGGTAAAGGTCTATCTTTCGGCAGGCAGCAGTCAGCGTTACATCTATGCCGCCGAGGGTCGCCGAAGCCGCTCCGACAGCAAAACAGAGGAGGAAGAAAAGTATGTTATGATCGGCAGCGGAAGTGAAAAGAGCGCCCTTGTGAAGACCGTTGAGCTGCCCGAGATAAAGGGCGCCGTCATAGTATGCGGCGGCGGAGACGCCGCTGCCGTAAGGGAAAGGATGTACAAGGCCGCTTCGGCGGCACTGGGTATATCAACAGCGAAGATATATGTTTCAAAACTAAGATAAAAGGAGATAATTCTATGAAAAAACCATCACTTATCATCGGAAAAAAGCAGATAATCATGACCTGTCTCACACTTATGCTGGCGGTGGCGGTCTACATAAACTATACCGCTTCACCGAAGCTTCCCGACGATGGCGGCTCTGCGGTATTTTCGGAGGAGACCGAAAAGGTCAGATACGGCGAGACTGAGTTCGTCAACGCTGATGCAGAACCTATGGCCGCAGACTATTTTGCACAGGCGCGTCTCGATAAGCTGAAGGACAGGGACGAGGCTGTACAGACTCTCCAGACAATGATAGGAGGAGGGGACGTCACAGAGGACGAAATGGTGTCCAACGCCCTTGACGCCGTACAGGTATCGAAGCTCATTGAGAGCGAGGGCACCATAGAATCACTGATAAAGGCTCAGGGCTTTCAGGACTGCATTGCCTATCTTGATGGAGAGAATGCAAAGATAGTAGTCAAGACCGAGGGACTTGACAAGGGGCAGGCAGCGTCCATAAAGGAGATCATTCTGGAGGAAACAGATGTCCCCGCAGAAAATATCAGAATTTTTGAGGTAAAATAGTTGAACTGAGAGAAATTATTTGGTATAATATAATAGTAAGGGTGTAAGCACAGCTTTGATTAAAAAATACACTCAAATATTTGCCAACGGAGGTCCGACATGGAAGTTGAAGAGATGAAGCCTGAGGTATCAAGCAGACTTAAAATATCAGAGGACGTACTCATATCTGTCGCAAAGCTTGCGGCTCTTGATGTAAAGGG
>CAMYYQ010000354.1 GCA_947303535.1 uncultured Ruminococcus sp. | reverse complement strand
CGAGGCTCTCGCTATGCGCTACGTCAGCGGTGAGCTGCCCATGCCGCAGGCTGTCACGCCATAATGATACCCGATATGACTCAGCCCGACAATGAGATAAAGCCGCTGCTTTCGGCAGTATACGACAGTCTTGACGAAGCTGTGGAGTATTTTGAGAGGAGTATGAAAGAATGAGCGTTTCTGAGATATTTGAGATACCTAAGTTCTATTATTTCGAGAGCGGCAACGACTTTTCGGGAAGCAAGGGTGATTTCGCATATAAGATAATGAACGGTGAAGTGCTTAAATGTATGACATGGCACGGCAGACTGTGTTCCATGAAGGCTGAGATAGAGCATGAGGCGGAGTTTGAACGTACACAGGAAGGCTTCGACAATATGATAAAATGGCTGGAAGAACAGTATAAATCATAATTTAACGGCTTTGCCGTTAAATTATGAAGCCTTTAGCTCTTAGCTATTAGGAAGCGGCTTTGCCGCTTTATTATCGGGCGGCGGAACTCCCAACAGGAGCCGCGACCCTCTGTCAGTTTTGCTGACATCTCCCTGCACTGTAGGGAGTCACCGCCCCTACAATGGGCTAACGGCTAATGGCTAATGGCAAACGGCTGAAATCATCATTTAGCAAAGCTAAATGATGATTTATGTTGACAAAAGTGCATAGTGGGATTATAATTATATTGAGTAAGTACATCTGCTCACCCATAGTTTTGTAATAATTATTTTATGGAGGAAATATGGACATTATAATTGTAGGATGCGGCAAGGTCGGTAGTGCTCTTGCGCAAGTCCTCAGCGATGAACACAATATCACTATTATAGATAAGAAAGAGACACTGGTAGAAACTGCAATAAATGATTTCGATGTAATGGGAATATGCGGCAACTGTCTTCAGACCAATATCCTTGAAGAAGCTAATGTTTCCAAGGCTAATATCTTTATCGCTGTCACCACTTCCGATGAAGTAAACGTGTTATCATGCCTTATTGCAAGAAAAATGGGTGCGCGTCATTGTATCGCGCGTGTTCGCAGCCCCGAATTCGACAAGCAGCTGGTATTCATGCGTGAAGAGCTGGGCATCAGCATGATGGTCAACCCTGATTACAATGCAGCCAACGAAATAGCTAAGGTTCTCAGATATCCTGAGGCTATAAATATAGAGTCTTTTGCCAAGGGCAGAGTTGATCTTGCGGAAATACGTATCACAAGCGGAAGTATCCTGGACGGAGTAGCTCTCAGTCAGCTTTCGAGAAGAATGAGACTTGATGTGCTTATCTGTGCCGTACAGCGCGGCGAGGAGCTCACTATACCTAACGGTAACTACGTTCTCCGCGCAGGTGATAAGATACACATGACTGCTTCACACAGCAACATGGTCAAATTCTTCAAGAGCATAAGTGCGGCTTACCGCGAAAAGCGTGTTAAATCGGCTGTACTCATAGGCGGGGGAAGAGTTGCATATCATCTTGCTCAGCAGCTCATAGAAATGGGCGTTAAGGTAAAGATAATAGAGATAGACCGTGACCGCTGCCTTGAACTGTCCGACAGGCTCAACAAGGTGGATATCTCATGTGCCGACGGTACAGACCATGATATCCTTGAAGAAGAGCGCGTTTACGACGCCGATGCAGTCGTTACACTTACAGGCATAGACGAGGAGAATATACTTCTCTCGCTGCTTGCCAAGAACAACGGCGTTGAAAAGGTGGTAACAAAGGTAAACAGAATGTCTCTCATGCAGCTTTCCGATACTCTCGACCTTGACAGTATCATCTCACCAAAGACTATCACAGTAAACCAGATACTCCAGTATGTACGTGCAAAGCAGAATTCTCTCGGAAACAACGTGACCACACTGTACAGACTTGTAAATGAGCGTCTGGAAGCTATAGAGTTCGTAGTCCGCGACAAGAAGGACTATGTAGATGTTCCTCTGAAGAAGCTGAAGCTCCGCAGCGGTATCCTTATTGCAAGTATCGCAAGAGGAAACGAACTTATAATACCAAAGGGCGATGACTGCCTCCAGGTAAACGACAGCGTTGTTGTCGTTACCACTACAAAGGGTATGCACGACCTCAGTAATATCTTTGACTAAGGAGTGCGTCTGACCTTTTATGAATTATAGAATGATATCTTACATTATGGGACAGATACAGAAAGTCGTTGGACTTTGTATGCTTCTTCCTATATTAGTGGGCTTTATTTATGGGGAAGACCATGTTGTGGTTTCTTTCGGCATACCTTTCCTGATAACTATGGCGATAGCCATAATATTCACAATAAAGAAGCCGAAAAACAATTCGGTATATTCTACGGAAGGCTTTGTGAGCGTTGCGGCATCATGGATAATGATGTCATGCATAGGAGCTCTGCCTTTCATCATCTCGGGAGAGATAGAGGATTATCCCAGTGCTCTTTTTGAGACTGTCTCGGGATTTACGACTACGGGTGCGACCATACTTGAAGATGTGGAAGCAATGTCAAAGTCCTGTCTGTTCTGGCGAGCATTTACTCACTGGCTGGGCGGTATGGGAGTACTTATGTTCGTAATTGCCATTATGTCCAGCAACGACTCGCGTACTATGCATATGATGCGAGCTGAGTGTGCAGGTCCTAAGGTCGGACGACTTGTGTCAAAGTCGCGCTTTTCTGCACGTATACTCTACGGCATATACATAACCCTTACGGTCTCTGAGGCTGTACTGCTTCTTTTCGGCGGTATGCCGCTTTATGATGCGATAATCCACGCCTGCTCGTCGGCAGGTACGGGAGGTTTCTCCATATGGGGAGACAGCATCGGTCACTATAACAGCGTTTACATCGAAATGGTAATAGCAGCTTTCATTATCCTTTTCGGTGTCAACTTCAAC